>CBDVDN010000216.1:0-2683 GCA_965372775.1 uncultured Gammaproteobacteria bacterium | reverse complement strand
CTTTTATGATAATAACGCATTTATTTGATTGATGTTTTTTTTCTAGCTTGGTTAATTTGGTATCTGGAGAAAATATAACAGAAGTCAGGTGTTCTGAAATTATGTTCAACCAAGGCATAACTGCTGTTTTCCCACCAAAAATTAGTTACTATAAGCAAGTTCTACAAAGGAGACTTGTAAGTTGACAAAACTATCAAAAATCATTTTCCTGCTCGCGATGCTGTTTTTAGTTTTTATCGCTTTTTTTTATGGCGTGTCAAGCTATGCCATTCTTGATATGAACGAGGGGCTTTATGCGGAAATCGCTCGCGAGATGCTGTCGCTTGGCAATTTTATTATTCCGCACCTTAATCACGTTCCGTATCTTGAAAAGCCTCCAATGCTGTATTGGCTTCTTGCATCGAGCTATAAAATATTCGGCATTTCGCCCTTTGCCGCCCGCTTGATTCCAGCGCTCGCCTCTTCTGTCTGCTGTTTCTCATTAGTTTTATTTGCAAAAGGCATTAATCGATTAAGGATTGGTTTTCTTTCTGCAATCATTTTAGCTTCTAGCGTTGGGTTTATGCTTATTGGGCGCGTTGTTTTTTTCGATATGCTTTTAACCGCTTTTCTGACAATCAGCTTATGCTTTTTTTACCTCTGGCATCAAAAAGAAAACAATTTTTATCTTTGGTTTGCATATCTTACGCTAGGCTTGGCTTTTTTGACAAAAGGCTTATTGCCTGTAGGCATTGCCACCTTCGTTGCCATGCTGTTTATGGCGCTAACTCGAACACCGGTAAAGAAGTTTGTAAGATTTTTTAACCCTATCGGCATCATCCTTTTTTTATTAGTCATTTTACCTTGGATTATAGCAATAACAGTAAAATCTCCGCATTTTGCATGGAATTATTTTATTAATGAGCAGCTTTATCGGTTTTTGAACATGCGGATTCCACACGATTATCATACGGGACCCATTTATTATTATATTCCTCGTGTTTTTGCCTATTTATTTCCTTGGAGCTTGTTTATTCCATTATTGTTTAAACGTATTCGCGGAAAGATTTCGAGTCAAGATCCTTTAAAAATATTTTTATGGCTGTGGTTTTTAATCCCGTTTATTATTTTTTCACTGTCCGGCGATAAAGGCGATTATTATATGGTCGTCGGTATCCCTCCTTTAGCGTTTTTAATCGGGATAAAGCTAGAAGAATATATTTTGGAAAATAAAAATCGCGCGCTCGCTATTGTTTTTTCGCTTGTTTCAATATTATTAATTACCAGCACAATTTATTGTTTAATCTATCGCGCAACACCCGCAAAAATGAATGCCGTTTTGATTTATATGCTACTTCATTTCTTTGCTTATGGCGTTTTTGGGTTGTATTTTATTTATATTTTCCGCAAACCATTTTTAAATTTTTTGTTAATCTCGGGATTTATTGTTCCGCTCATTATTATTTTTGTCGAAGTGAAAGTCGTCACGCAAAATGATTATTCACAAATTAACATTGCACAATACATTCAAAAACATGATTCCGACAGGTCAACTTATTTATTTCAAAATTATGAACGGCTGTCTTCTATTTTGTTTTTTCTAAAAAGACCTTTACCTATTATTGATAGCGTCAGTAAAGATTTATATTTCGGATCAAAGACAAAAGAAGCCAAGAATTGGTTTATTACACATGATCAATTTATTATGCGCGCAAAACAACATCCGTCCTACGTTATTCTGCTTAAAGATAAATTAGATGTGTTTAAGAAAACTGTTTATCCGATCCGCTTTAATATCGCCGCACAAAGCGGAAGAGCTTATTTGTTGAGTTCAGTTTGAAATCTCTCCCACCACTTGCCCCATTGAAATGGAAGAATCAATCTGCATCTCCGCAAGCCAGTTCATTTTATTGGGCTCGAAAAGGAGAATAACAGTTGATCCTAACTCAAAATGCCCCATTTCATCACCGCGTTTTAATTGGATCAAATTGGCTTTATCTTCATAGCTCCATGTTGTAACTTTCTTTAATCCATTCGGCGTGATTTTTCCCGCCCAAACTGTGTTAATGCTCGCGACAAGCATCGCTCCAACCATTATAACAGCCATTAATCCTACCTCAGTTTCAAAAACACAAATTAACCGTTCATTTTGTGTAAATACATTCGAAACGGATTGAAGAATCAAAGGATTTACAGAAAATAACCGACCAGGCACATAAGTCATTTCTTTTAGAATGCCGTTAAACGGCATATGTATGCGATGATAGTCTTTAGGCGATAAATAGAGCGTTGCAAAAGCACCATTTTGAAAGTTTTTTAAATATTTTTCGTTACCTAACAGGGCTGATAAGTTGTAATGAATGCCTTTTGCTTGAATTAAGCTATTATCTTTAATCTGTCCAAATTGACTCCATACGCCATCAACCGGAGAAATAATAGTATTCGGATCTGACGCGATCGGGCGTAAATGGGATTTTAATTTGCGTGTAAAAAATTTATTAAACGTATCATAGCTTGTCGGATCTTTATTTTCAGCCAAACTCATATCAATATGATAACGCTTAATAAACCATAAGATGATTTTGTTTTTTATCCATCGCGTTCGGCAATTTGTGATCATCCCAATCAGCCTAGACAAGGCATGATGCGGAACAAGATATTGAATGATAATTTTTAGTTTGTTGAACATAACTAAATCTCTTAT
>CBDVDN010000215.1:0-2686 GCA_965372775.1 uncultured Gammaproteobacteria bacterium | reverse complement strand
ATACAACCCGCTGATTTAACACAAATTTTTTTATGCGAAAACTAGCAACCAGTTGAGAAACACAACCAAAACCACCTCATCCAATTACATTTTTTTATCCATATGCTTATCCAACACCCTATTACCCTCTCCCTGAATATCAACCCACCATTGAATGGCAATACTTTTTACAACCACACTGTTATCCACCTCCACCACAATATTTTGTATTTCAGCCACAACCGCCAATTCCAACGCCGCTTTTCTATCACCAAACATATCCATTATTGCCACATCCACCATTACCATTTATATATAATTACAGCGATTACCCCATGCCTATGCAATATTTATATGACGAAAGCGCAAAATTCCTAGCAACAAATGGATTCTTCGGTCATGCGCCCATATTACCAAAACCGCAAACGTGTGATTATGATATGGCGCCTTATGCTCCATCTTTTGATCGCTAACTTTCGAATCAAACTGGATTATCTATATCAATAAATTTATGCTGTAGATCGAAATGTTCGGCAAGATGTTCACCTAAAGCCTTAATACCGTAACGTTCCGTCGCATGATGTCCAGCAGCGAAAAGATGAATGCCTGTCTCGCGCGCAATATGAACTGTCCTTTCTGAAATTTCACCTGTTAAATAAGCATCCGCTCTTAACTGAACCGCTTCTTCAACAAGATCTTGCGCTCCACCTGTGCACCATGCAATAGAACAAATCATTTCGGCATCACCCGCAATATGCAGCGGCTGTCTATTTAAACATTGATTAATGTGCTGAGAAAATACCTCAGGAGACATGGGTGATTGAAGACGCCCAAGAAAGATTAGATCTGATCTCGAAAATTTGTGGAATGGGTTTTTTGATTCGACAACGTTTATATCCAATATCTTTGCCAATTGAATATTATTGCCATAAATCGAATGCATGTCCAATGGAAGATGATAAGCCAGTAAAGATAAATCATGTTTTAATAATACAGATAGACGATTTTTTTTTATTCCTATAACACAAGGATCTTCACCTTTCCAGAAAAAACCATGATGCACTAAAAGAGCATCAGCACTTTCTTCGATTGCAGCGTCCAATAATTTCTGACAGGCTGTTACACCTGTTATAATTTTTTTTATTTTTTTATTACCAACAACCTGCAATCCATTCTGACAAAAATCTTGAAATTTTTCCAATTCGAGTAATGTATTGAGATAAGCGGTTAGTTCCTGTAAATCGACCATAATTTACTAATCCATAAATCAAGAAATTCGATAAATTTGCGCACCTAATTGATTAAATTTTTCTTCAATACATGAATAGCCCCGATCTATATGGTAAATACGATCGACTATCGTATCACCCTTAGCAACCAACCCAGCTAAAACTAAACTCGCTGAAGCACGCAGATCAGTTGCCATAACAGGTGCGCCATTTAAATGCGATACGCCCTTACAAATTGCTTCGTTCCCTTGTAATTTTATATTGGCGCCCATGCGGTTTAATTCCTGCACATGCATAAAACGATTTTCAAAAACCGTTTCAATAACACAGCTATTACCTTCGGCAACTGCATTCATTGCCATAAATTGCGCCTGCATATCTGTTGGAAATTCTGGATAAGGTGCTGTGGTAATATCAACAGCTGTAGGTCGATTGCCATGCATATCCAAAGCAATCCAATCTTTCCCTGTTGTAATATCAGCGCCAGCAAGCTTAAGTTTTTCTAAAACAACCGTCATCGTATCGGGACGAACATCACGCACCTTAATCGTTCCTTGCGTTAAAGCAGCAGCTGTTAAATAAGTCCCCGCTTCAATACGATCAGGTAATACCGTATAGGATCCTCCGCTTGATAATTTTTTAACTCCGTTAATTACAATCGTCCTTGTTCCAGCGCCTTGAATATCCGCGCCTAAAGAGTTTAAAAAACAGGCTAAATCAACAACTTCTGGCTCACATGCTGCATTACGCAAAATTGTCTGTCCTTCTGCCAATGCAGCAGCCATCATTAAATTTTCAGTACCCGTCACTGTTGTCATAGAAAATTTGATTTCTGCACCATGAAGAGAATCATTTTTAACACGAGCATTAACAAAACCTTTATCCACCTTTATGTCAGCGCCCATCGCACGTAAACCATCAAGATGTAAATCAATAGGACGTGTACCAATAGAACAACCACCCGGTAATGAAACAACAGCTTGTCCACAGCGTGCTAACAGAGGTCCCAGCACCAAAATAGAAGCCCGCATAGTTCTTACGAGTTCATAAGGCGCAATGCAAGACTTAATATTACTCGCATCGATTTCAAGCTGAAACGTATCATCTAATGTAACATCAACACCAAGCAACCCTAAAAGCTCCATAATGGTAGTTACATCTCGTAAATGAGGAACATTAGCTATTTTGACTGGCGCTCCAACTAACAATGTAGCAGTTAATATCGGCAATGCGGCATTTTTCGCACCAGAAACACGAATTTCACCATTTAGAACAGCGCCGCCTTTTATTAATAATTTATCCATTAATCTTTATTGCACCTTTTTAAATAGGAGTTAGGAAATAGTCATTTTGTAGGTTGGGCTAAGCGCCTCATCGCTAAGACAAAACTATTTAACCTACAACCTGTTTTGATTTGTAAAAAACTATAAAACATTATATTAAGCGCAGCCCAACAATGTTGTTGGGCTGCGCTTAAT
>CBDVDN010000214.1:0-2707 GCA_965372775.1 uncultured Gammaproteobacteria bacterium | reverse complement strand
GGATTTTGTGTCTATAAATTTGGTGAAATTGGTCTAGACAATGGGTAGTACTATATACCTCTACGGGAGCTAAAAGCATAATCAAACCTTAACTACCAACTTGAATTCTGGGAGAGCCCATAAATTTAGTTACGCAGAATTAAATCTGATAACATCGCCTATTTCTGTTTTCATTGTTTTTTTAATATTTACAATCGCATTTCCGCCTATTTTTGAAGCATCTTCTTTCATAAGATCATCAATAACACCTTGCTGCCGTTTAATACCCACTAAATTATAGCGCTTAACGCTTACATGCCCAATTACTTCATATGGTCGTGTTATTACTTTAACTGTTGTTAAAACAACAAAATGCGGATTAGTCGGACTATACGCTTTTCCTTTAACTCGAGTAACCCCGTGACGAGTAAAAATATCTTTCGTTTTAGTAGAAATATCTTGAACGGTCGTACAACTAGAAAGAATTAAAAAAACGATCGGAATGAGTAAAACAACTTTTGCAATTTTCATAGACTCATCTCTTGCTAACTTAGGAACGTGCACGAAATAACTCCCGCATCTAACATCCAATCTGACAGGTATTTTTGAACGTTCTTCACTCGAAAAACAACTTACATAGGACTGCTATGCTCGTCGTTTTGGATGAAATACGTCCTTGTATTTCACTGCTGCGCAGCGCACTTCGTGCATCAAAATTCGTTCCAGACGAATTTTTCTCAATCAGAACGTCCAAATCTGCCTGCCATCTGAACGTTAGATGCGGGAGTTGCTTCGTGCACGTTCCTTCATTTCCTATACATATAAATTTAAATTTGACATCCTTTATCTAGAATACTATGAAGTATATAATATGGCTCTTAATAATCAAATAAAATTAATGGCGCGCCCGAGAGGATTCGAACCTCTGACCTTCGGTTTCGGAAACCGACACTCTATCCAACTGAGCTACGGGCGAAAAACGTTTATTTTATCTTAGAGCCTGTTTAAAATCTTTTGATTTGCTGCAAAAGCGGCTAAAATAAATGAAAATGTTCGTTAAATATGTCTAATATTCGCCTCATATTTTAATCTATTTTAGCTCGATTATCCGCTTTTTCGCTTAAATCAAAAAATCTTAAACAGGCTCTTATCTTTTCCCATTAGTCTTAAAACTTATCCTTCTTTTTTCAGGAGATTACTATGTCACTTTCAATTATTTATAGCCGTGCTAAATTAGGCATTAAAGCACCGCTCGTTACAGTAGAAACACATTTATCAAACGGATTACCGCACCTATCCATCGTCGGCTTGCCGGAAGCCGCGGTTAGAGAAAGTAAAGACCGCGTTCGCAGCGCTTTAATTAACACCCATTTCGATTTTCCAGTAAGCCGAATCACAATTAACCTAGCACCAGCGGATTTACCTAAAGAAGGCGGACGTTTTGACTTGCCGATTGCTTTATGGGTATTGGCAGCGTCAAAACAAATTCCAGCCGAAGTATTAAAGGACTATGAATTTGCGGGAGAACTAGCATTATCCGGAGAGTTAAGATCAATACAAGGAACACTGCCTTTAGCAATCGAAACAAAAAATGCCAATAGAAAACTCATCATCCCAGCAAACAACGCAGATGAAGCCGCTTTAGTTAAAGACTTAGATATCTTTCCCGCGAAACATCTTACAGAAGTTTGCGCACATTTAATTAAACAACAACTCATCAAACCTTACTGCATTTCATCCAACACAAAAGAAAATCCCTACAGGAATGATCTATCAGATGTGTTCGGACAAACATATGCTAAGCATGTCTTAGAAATTGCTGCAGCCGGCGGACATAGTTTGTTATTAACAGGTCCGCCGGGGACTGGAAAAACGATGCTTGCAAGCCGCATGCCAACCATTTTACCTAAAATGACACACCAAGAATCACTGGAAGCTGCTGCCATTGCATCGATCAGCAATCACGGATTTAGTTATCAGAATTGGCAAAAACGTCCTTTTCGTGCGCCGCATCATAGCGCATCAAGTGTTGCACTCGTCGGCGGCGGCAATCCGCCTCGTCCGGGGGAAATTTCACTTGCGCATTGCGGTATTCTATTTCTGGATGAGCTGCCTGAATTCAATCGTCACGTTTTAGAAGCTTTACGCGAACCATTAGAATCCGGAACAATCACCATTTCCCGAGCGGCAAGACAAAATGAATTTCCCGCAGACTTTCAATTAATTGCTGCAATGAATCCCTGCCCATGCGGTTATTTAGGCGACGATCAAAATAATTGCCGATGTTCGCCTGATCAAATAAAACGTTATCATATGAAAATATCCGGACCCTTATTAGATCGAATTGATATGCACATTGAAGTGCCAAGATTAAATGCTGAAATATTATCAATGCACAGTCATCCTAAAAGCGAATCCAGCGAAGTAATTAGAAATAGAGTTGAAACAGCACGAGAAAAACAATTATCTCGCGCAGGAAAAACCAATTCGGCATTAACAAATAAAGAATTAGAAAAAGCCTGTGAATTAGAAAAAAACGAACGAAACTTTCTAAAGAATTCTATCAAAAAATTAAAATTATCAGCCCGTGGTTATCATCGTGTGCTTAAAATCGCTCGAACCATAGCGGATTTATCAGCCTGCGAGAAAATTAAAACTGAACATTTAGCCGAAGCGCTGAATTTACGCTCTAAGGTTTTGGTTTATTAAAGAAAATCAGGGCTAATAA
>CBDVDN010000213.1:0-2741 GCA_965372775.1 uncultured Gammaproteobacteria bacterium | reverse complement strand
ATAAAGGATCAAACGACGGCGTATTTGTAGGTCAACCCGTACTGGATGCACACGGCATTATGGGACAAGTCGTACAAATAACCCTCTTAACAAGCCGCGTGATGTTGATAACGGACACACAAAGCGCAATTCCTGTGCAAATTAGCCGAAATGGAATTCGTGCAATTGCCGTCGGTAATAGCCATTTGGGATTGCTAACACTTGCACATGTCACCGATACAACTGACATCAAAACAAATGATATATTAATTACTTCCGGATTGGGGCAAAAATATCCATTTGGCTATCCTGTTGGTCGGGTAATTTCCGTACAACACAAACCCGGCGAACAATTCGCAAACATTCTTGTCAAACCTTCTGCTTATTTAAATCGCAGCCGATTAGTTCTATTAGTTTGGCCAAAAGAGGAAACAAGCCAATGGAACATATAAAACATAACCGCTGGCTGATTTTTCTAACATTTTTTATCGCCTTGATCTTGGAAATTTTGCCTTTGCCTAGCTGGAGTATCTGGTTACGGCCAACATGGACTTTATTAGTACTCATCTATTGGACATTAACATCACCCGAAACTGTAGGCATAGGAAGCGCTTTTATTGTTGGTATTTTATTAGATCTATTGACAGGAACTCTATTAGGCGAGCACGCTTTTGTTATGGTGATAATTGCCTATATTGCCATTAAGCTGCATCGATTAATACGCGCCTTTACATTATTACAGCAAACATTAGTTGTCTCTTTATTAATATTAATTTATCAATTGCTTATTTTTGCCACTCAAGGCTTTTTAGCTCAACTGCCTTATTCTCCTCTTTATTGGTTAACCGTTATAATCTCTACGCTTCTATGGCCGTGGATATTCGCGCTATTAAATAGGAACTAGGAAATAGGCGTGAAAAATATATTATTAAACATTGCGCGTAAATTTTTATACCTCATTGCCTTTGTAATTGTACTCATGGCAATCCTGATAACTGTTACGCGATTAATGACACCGTTATTAAATAACTACCGCCATGAGTTCGAGCAATGGGCTGGAAAAGGTTTGGGAAAACCCATATATATTAAACATATTAATGCAACGTGGTATGGATTTCATCCTAAGTTAAAGTTTAATGACGTTTCCATATTAAATGTAAATAAAACTAAAACCTTGCTTCACATTGATAAATTACAAATCGGCATTAAAGTCATTCCTTCTTTATTAACTCGAAAAATACAACCTAGTCAAATAGAAGTTTCCGGCGTTCATATCATTATTCAACAATTATCGAATAAAAAATTTATTATTAAAGACATAAACGATAATCTACAACAACAAACTCTATCTGCAATAAACCATGATGATGTTGTAAATTGGTTATTCACACCAGCCTCCCTCGATTTAAAGCAAGTTCATATTGACTATCATCGACAAGACGAAAAAAACTTTTTAATCTTATTAAAAAATCTTACATTAGAAAATCAGAACTCCGTTCATTTATTATCTGGCGCTTTGTCTTTATTGTCCAAACAAAAGTCTTCCATCCAATTTGGCATGTCCGTAAAAGGAAATCTAAAAAATAAAACCAACTTAAGTACAACTTTTTATGCCAATTTAAAAAATATTTATTTAGCGCAATGGCTGTCTCATCAAATGATAAAAAATTATCAAGTTAATTCTGGTCTTTTTAACGGAAAAATTTGGCTACATGCTAAAAACAAGCAACTTCAATCTGCACAAAGTCTTTTTGATTTAAAAGATCTTGACTTATATTCCACACAAACCAAACGTTCTTTAAAAATCAACAACTTATCGGCTAATGCAGCATGGTCTTCAAAAAAAGACGGCTGGCAATTAGGCGCAAACCACATTAAGCTTACAGCAAACAATTACCACTGGCCTGAAAATTCATTTACGCTAAACATTCAAAAAAACAAACAAGAGTTTTTGTCGGATTACATCAATATTCCAGAAGCTTATAAATTACTAACAGATGCTGTTTTACTACCCAAGCCCGTTACAGATAAATTTAAAATTTTCGAGCCAGCAGGAGGATTATATGTCACACATATTCAGCACACAGGTACTTTTAAACAATTAAAAGACTATCATTTAAATACTTTCTTCAGTCATTTACAGTTTAATCGCTTCAAAAAAATACCGGGCGCTAAAGGCTTATCCGGCATGATTGATCTATCGCCTAAAAAAGGATTACTTGATATAGATTCTAAAAACTTAAAAGTGGATTTTGGACCGCTTTTCCCACAAGTTATCATAATAAATTCATTATCCGGAAAAGCATCATGGCATCAAAACAAAAAGCGGCAATGGATTATAAAAAGTCATGAAATTTCCGCGCAAAACGATCATGCCGCTATCGACGGCAAATTTGGATTATTGATTCCGCATAGCAAACAAAAAAGCCCGACATTAAGTTTGTCCGCTGGATTTAACTTAAATAACTCCACTCAAATCAAACATTACCTTCCTCTCACCATACTCAAACCAAAACTCTTAGACTGGCTAAATCAAGCCTTTATACGCGGTAAAGGTGCTTTGGGTACGATCGTGTTGCTCGGACATATCAAACACTTTCCATTCGACAAACATATCGGAACATTCATCATTGATACTCAAGTCCGCGATACAGATCTTAACTATGCACCAAAATGGCCGAGTATAAAAAACATCAATGCGCATTTAATTTTTAATCGAAGAACGATGACCTGCCATGCAACATCCGGAAAAATTAACGGTG
>CBDVDN010000212.1:0-2753 GCA_965372775.1 uncultured Gammaproteobacteria bacterium | reverse complement strand
ATTGTTTAATATCCTTGAACAAGAATTTTTATTTATTTTGATGGTGGATTACGGGTGTAACCCATTGTTGAACCATGCCAAAATACTCGGTATAATTCTGTGGGATTCGGCACGCATAGTGTTACCCAAAACATGCTGTTTTTGAACCATGCTTTAAACCTTGCAAAAAACTACAGCCTAATTCCTAATTTCTAATATGGCGGAGAGGGCGGGATTCGAACCCGCGTGGGAACAATTAGCTCCCCATCCGATTTCGAGTCGGCGCCGTTATGACCACTTCGGTACCTCTCCAATTACTGATTTAATAGACTATTTTTTGGTGCGCCGGGCGGCAACAAATCAACTGGCTTTAACTTTTGAGCTGATTTAGGGGAAGCTACGGGATAATAGCTATATATTGATGTAAAAGCTAAGTTTGTCGGAATACTTAACGGCTCAATGACCTTAGCATTTTTATGACTCAATTTTGCTCTCTTACGTTCCAGCGTACTGCAAGCGACCAAGCACAAACAAAACAACGTCAACAAACCAACTCTTAATATTTTCATTCAACCACACCTAATTTATAACATAAGCAACTATACCTATTAACTGAAAGCAACTATAAAAAACTATAACGCATTTATCAAGTAAAAACTTTCTACCTTATGATCTCTGGATTGCATTTTGATCAATTTTTCGTTATGCTGCACGCTTTCAACATTTATATAATATTTATGAAACACAACAAACGACAATACTTAATTTACATATTCCTAATACTCATTGTACCGTTGAGCATTATAGGTTTATCCTCTTGTACAACAAAGCCACCGAATAACATCGAAAACATCTGTAAAATTTTCAAACAATACCCAAAGTGGTATTGGACTGCACAAAAAGTACAAAAAAAATGGGTGGTTCCCATGAGCGTCCTCATGGCAATTATGTATCAAGAATCCCGCTTCAGAGCAGACGCCAAACCGCCGCGCAGAAAACTGCTCTGGATTATTCCTTGGTTCAGACCGACGAGCGCCTACGGCTACTCACAGGCCGTCAATGCAACTTGGGCGCACTACAAACGCGATACTGGACACAACGGCGCTGATCGTGATGCATTTGCAGATGCTGCAAATTTTATCGGCTGGTATGCAACACAAGCACGCCGAAGAGTCGGCATATCAAGAGCCAACGCATATCAGCTCTATTTAATCTATCACGAAGGCATCGGCGGTTACGCTAAAAGAACTTACAGAAAAAAACGCTGGTTAATCAACGTCGCGAAAAAAGTACAGCGCCGCGCTTGGGTATATCACAAGCAACTGCAACGCTGCAAATCCAGTCTGCCAAAAGATCACTGGTGGCGTTTTTGGTAATGAAACACATACTCACTATCAATCCCGGATCAACCTCCACAAAACTCAGTGTTTTTGAGGTCACCGAAAATACACACGTTAACAGCATTTTAGAAGAAGATATCGAGCATTCGCACCAAGATCTTGAAAAATACGAAAAACTTATCGATCAACTACCGATGCGAACCAACTGCGTTAAAACCTTTATCAACCGATCCAACATCAAAAATTTTGACTGCATCGTAAGCCGCGGCGGCTTAGTTCGTCCAGTTGAAGCCGGCAGCTATAAAATCAACGGCAAAATGCTGGATGATCTATCCAACAACAGCTTCGGCACACATGCCTCAAACTTAGGCGCATTAATCGCCGACACCATTAGCCAAGAATTCAACAACTGTCCAGCCATAATTATTGATCCGCCCTCTGTTGATGAATTCAACCCGCTCGCCCGCTATTCTGGCTTTCCAGACATAGAAAGAAAATCACAGCTTCACGCATTAAACATCAGAATAACTGCAAAAAAAGCAGCGCAAGACTTAAAAACTAACCTGACGGATGTCAACTTTATCGCAGCGCATATTGGCGGCGGCATTTCCGTTGTCCCACTGCAAAAAGGTCGAATGATCGACGCAAACAATGCACTAGACGGTGGACCTTTCTCTCCGACCCGCGCCGGTACTTTACCCATTACGCAGCTTGTCGATCTTTGTTATTCCGATAAATATCCTTCTGCCAAAGCGCTCATAAACGTCTTGCTCAAAGAATCCGGTCTTTTTGGCTATCTCGGCACAGCGGACGGAAAAGAAATTATTCAACGCATTCAAGAATGCGACAAAAAAGCTGAAGAAGTTTTCACGGCAATGGCTTATCAAATTTCAAAAGAAATCGGCGCAATGGCGGCGGTTTTAAAAGGGGACGTTCGAGCAATCATCTTAACTGGCGGACTAGCGCGGCAACCTTTAACGGATTGGATAACCGCACAGACGAACTGGATTGCACCCGTTCTGATCTATGCCGGAGAACAAGAAGAGCGCGCTTTAGCCGAAGCCGGCGCACGCTTTTTACATGGACAAGAAACACTAAAGGAATATTAATATGAAACACAACAATTTCATCAAAGGCATTACTTATTTAATTCGCGGTTTTCGTTTGCTCACAAAACACGGAATTAAACGTTTTGTTATCATTCCGTTAATCATCAACATCATATTATTTAGCACCTTAATGGGCGGGGGATTTCATATTGTCAGCTATCTCGTTTCTTTTTTACCGCACTGGCTGCATTGGCTGAGCTGGCTGCTGTTTCCGGTCGTTTTTGCAACATTCTCGATTGTGCTAATTTATACCTTCACAATTGCTGCAAACATAATAGGCGCACCGTTTAATAGCCTCTTATCCGAAAAAGTCTAACTCTTTTTA
>CBDVDN010000211.1:0-2763 GCA_965372775.1 uncultured Gammaproteobacteria bacterium | reverse complement strand
AATAACTTTTCTGGGGCAAAGTTTATTTTCTTGTTCATGTTTGTTATATGTGTGGGCGGTATTCGTAAAATCATATATGCCGCTTATTAATAATTGATGATAAATTTTATATTTTGGATCTTGTCGTAGTGTGTTGGTTACGACAGCAGCGAAGTTAGCACCAGAACTTAACCCTCCTATCATTATTCTATGTTTATCAATTTTAAATTGTTCGGTATTGGCAAAAATGTATTTTGTGACTGCTATGGCATCGTTTAACCCGTGAAGAAAAGGATGCTCGGGTGCTAATCGACATAGCGGCATGATGACTTTGATGTGAGCATATTTCGCAAATTTTGATGCGGCGACATGGTTTATTTCAAATGAGTCGAGTGTAAATCCCATGCAGGGGAAGAATATAAGCGTGGGTTTATAAGTTTCAGTTGTTTTTCCATATACTCTGATAGAAATTTTATTATTTTTTTGGATCAGGAATAGTTGTGTCATAAAAATCAATTTTTGCGGGTTCGCCTAAGTATTGTGACATGGCGCTAAATGCTTTTCTAAATTTCTCAATTGACATTTGATCTGTCGGTTTGGCGTGTGCTTTTTCTTGGTTTTTCTGCAATTCCGCAAAAAAGTCTATTTCAGATTGATTTAATGACATTTTAATCGTCCTCCATGAGATCGCAAAAACAATAATCGTCTTTTAGTTTATTTTCTCCAACAGAGATGTTCAAGGGTTTTTTAAAGATTGGTCCATCGAAAACAAAGCTGTGAAATTCGCCGTTTTCACCGCACGGGTCAACCGTTTTTGGTAATCGATTAATGAAGGCATGAGTAAACGGTTTTCCTATGAATGATTTGTCGAGTTTTCTAGTGTCGATACAGGTGATAATAGATTGAAAGCCGAGATCAATGAATTGATTAGAGAGATTTTTTGTTGTTCGACCCCAAATAGGAAAAACTGGTGTTAAGTTTATAGGAGATAATTTTTCTTCTCGATATTTTCTGATGTCTTCTAAGAATATATCGCCAAAGGCAACTCCCCAAACGCCGCGCTGCTTTAATTTTAATAATTTTTCTTTGAGTTTTTTTTCGTATTTTTCAAAATCACATTTTGTGGGAATAATTATTTTATGTAAAGGTAATCCAAGTGTTTTCGCTTGTTTTTCCAGAAGAGATACGCGAACGCCATGCATGCTGATACGATTTTGCGGTTCGGTAACAGTTGTCATTAAGCCGGCTATTTCATATTGATTGTTTTGTAATAAGGTATGTAAGGCTAATGTGGAATCTTTACCGCCGCTCCATGCCATAATAATTTTGTGTTTTTTATTCACTATGTTGGTTCGGTTTAAATTTAAACATTAGGATACTGCTAAGAAGATAAGTTATTGCTGCAGCGATTAAAGGAAACAGTACATTTATAAAAGACAGCCAAGCTAGCAGACCGCTTGCTATGAAAAAAGAAATGCTTGTAATGGCGCCTAATCCGCCCATGACTTTTCCTTGTTCGTCAACCGTCACAGCATTAGAGATCATGGCTAATAGGCTGCTGTAACAGAGTATTTCTAAAATACCGAAAATAACTGCGGTAATCCAGAGTAATTTTAATGTTGAGAAAAAAGCAGCGACGCATAATAAAAAACCAACAATAATAGTGGTAATAATATAAATATTTTTGAGAGAAAGCAGATTTAAAACGCGCTGCTGTATGAATAAAATAGAAAAAGCACATCCGGCGCCTAATACACAGAAAAAAAGACCCGTAAATTGAGGGCTAAATTGAAAGCGCTGACTAAGAACTAGCGGAATGCCGGTAAAATATAAACTCCAGCCCGCATTTAGTAATAAAAATATCATGCTTAACCGTATGATACGATTGTCGGTAAACATGAATAAGAAAGACGAAAAAAATTTTGAGAGTTGAGTGCGCGCGGTTTGTTTGGTTTGATGGGTTTCTTTAAATAATAAAGTTACACATACAGCATTGATCATGGCAAGGCTAAAAGCAATCCAAAAAGGCGTTGTGAGCGTAAACCACCGGATATGCTTGCTCTGAGCTGTGAGCGCTGTGATAGCGGGTCCTATAATTAAACCGACTGAAAGTGCTAAGGTAACCCAGCCCATATTGCGCGCTTTTTTCTCCGGAGGGCTGATGTCCGCTGTTGCGGCTTGAGCAATCTCATAACTGCCACCAAAAAAGCCGGATAATAATCGACTAAGGAAAAAGATTATTGCGGAATGTAAGTAGATCGAAACAGCGCTGACGCCGTAACTAATGCCGTTTAAAATAAGACAAGCTAATAATATTTTTTTGCGCCCGAATTTATCGGATAGTTGTCCTAAATAGGGCGTGCCGAAAAATGCGCCGACTGGCCACGCGGCTAAAGCAATGCCATAAAAGATATAACGTAAGGTGCTTGATGTATGGGGATCGACTAAGACGCTATGTCCGTGCATAAATAATGCAGGAAATAAGGGGAATACCAAGCCAAATCCCATGACTTCGATGGCAATAGTCAGCATGAGCGTTACTAAGACATAATTGCCCGCTGGTTTTTCTGTTTGATTTGAGTTGGTTATTTTCATAAAGTCATATTTTCTCATAAAACTAGAGGGATTGTATAGACTTTAATTTGTGTTCGGATTAACATAAAAAATATTTTTGAGGTCGGTGTGAAAAGCATTCTCTACCTCGGTTTTTTCGTTCATGCGTCAGCGCTGATTCAGCCGCTTGGCTACGTCTTTCTTGCTCAAAGCACCGTTTATAACCTTTTG
>CBDVDN010000210.1:0-2784 GCA_965372775.1 uncultured Gammaproteobacteria bacterium | reverse complement strand
TTTTCAGAATTGGGAAATAAAAAAGCAATAATATCTGAAATATGTGATTTATCAACAGCGGTTTGTGCAAAATTTAGGCTAAGAAACAAAGCCCCTGGCAAGCATAAAATCAATTTCTTTATTTTCCATGTTTACGCGGACGACTTTGACTTTTAATACATCGCTTATACGATAAGTTTTTCCTGTTCGTTTGCCCACTAATCGATGTCGCGTTGGATCAAAAATATAATGATCATTTTCCAGTGTTGAAATATGAATTAATCCTTCAACATAGATATTTTGCAATTCCACAAAAATACCAAAGCCAGTCACATGGCTGATAACGCCAGAGAATTCTTTTCCGACTTTATCTAGCATATATTCACATTTAAGCCAGCTTATAGCTTCTCGTGTTGCTTCGTCGGCTCGTCTTTCTGTCATGGAGCAATGTTCGCCTAATGTTTGCAAGTCTTCAAAACTATATAAAGGTGATTTTTGTTTTTTTGTGATTAGACCGCAAATCGTGCGATGTACGATTAAATCCGGATAGCGTCTGATTGGTGATGTAAAATGTGTATAAATATCAAAAGATAGTCCGAAATGAGCGTCATTATCTGGTGAGTAAAAAGCTTGGGATAATGAACGCAAGAGCACCATTCTAATTAAATGTGCGTCAGGTCTTTCCTTTATTTGATCGAGCAGTTTTGCATAATCGATAGGTAAAGGCAGTTCACCGCCGCCTAAATTCAAGCCTAATTCTCCCAAAAATTCTTTTAAAGCGATAAGCCTATCGATTTTAGGTCCGTCGTGAATGCGATATAAAGCATCGCTTTGATTTTTTAATAAAAATTTTGCAGCGCAAATATTCGCACAAAGCATACATTCTTCGATAATTTTATGTGATTCCTGACGAATGACCGGAACCAAACGTTTAATTTTACGGTCTTTTCCGAATTCAATTTTTATTTCTTGTGTTTCAAAATCCAATGCGCCGCGTTCACAGCGAAGTTGAAATAAAGCACGATAAAGCTGATATAAATTTTCTATATGTTGTAAAAGAGGTTGATATTGCTTAGTAAGCTGTGCATTTTTCCCGGCAAGCAAAGCAGTTACCTTTTTATAAGTTAGCCTTGCTTGAGAGCGCATAATTGCTGAATAAAAGTGATAGAGTTCGATTTTGCCGTCGGCGCCGATTGCCATATCGCAGGCAACACATAAGCGGTCAACTCGAGGTTTAAGCGAACAAATATTATCAGAAAGGTCATATGGCAGCATTGGCACGACTTTGCCTGGGAAATAAACGGAGTTTCCGCGTTCTTTTGCTTCGATGTCCAAAGCAGTATTAGGTTTTACATAATGGCTAACATCTGCAATAGCGACAATTAAGCGCCAGCCGCCTTTTTTTCTCTTTTCGCAATAGACAGCATCATCAAAATCTTTCGCATCTTCGCCGTCAATTGTAACTAAAGGTAAATGTCTAAGATCGGTACGTCTTTTTTCATCTTCTTCTGTTATTTGATCAGACAAAACGGAAACTTCTTCTAATGTTTTTTCTTTCCATTGATAGGGAATATCATAGCTACGGATTGTCGTTTCGATTTCCATTCCTGGCGACATATAATCTCCGAGAATTTCGATAATTTTTCCGGTTGCGTTCGTGCGAAGCGTTGGCGGCGTTACAATTTCTGCAACAACAATTTGACCGTGGTTTGCATTTAATTGTTCGTTTGGGGGGATGATGATATCTTGATTGATGCGTTTATTGTCGGGATCGACAAAACCAACGCCATGTTCAACAAAAAAATGACCCACGATTTGTTGGCGTGTATGTTCAATAACATTTGCAATAACGCCTTCTCGACGATTATTCCTATCAATATTAGTAAGACGAACATTAACAAGATCGCCATCGATAGTTTTACGCATTTCTCTTGCCGAAATAAAGATGTGAGAAGTGCTGTCTTGAGGGGCTACGAAGCCGTAACCGTCTTTATGTCCGATAACTCTTCCTTGGATTAAGTCTTGTTGACGGACAAGATGGTATTTGTCGTGACGAGTTTTAATGATTTGACCGTCACGTATCATGGCGCGTAGGCGTCGACGAAAAGCCTCTTGGCTAAAATCTGTAGCCAAATTAAACAACGCCATCAATTGTTTTTGAGAGAGCGGTGTTTTTCGTTTGGCTAATAAATCCATTATAAATTCGCGAGAAGGAACTGGGTTTTTATATTTTTTGGCTTCTCTGTGTGCAAAAGGATCAAGTTTGCGGCTCCATTTTCCCATAAAAACGTACTCGATAAGTTAAGTAAAGGGTAATAATTATTTTTTCAGCTAAGCATTCTTGCAAATAAAGTTTTTCCATAAAATCAAAAGAATACTCTTTAAGCACGGGATCATAAAGGTTTGCTCGCAAGTTTTCAAATTTTTCCTTATAGGCGTGTTTTTGAGAGGGGGTAATTTTGCTTTGTGCGCATGCTTGAGCATAATCTTTCATCATGGTGCGCATTCTATCAAGAAATTTATCATCATTAGCCAGAATCCTTTCATAAGATAATTGCTTTTTATCAATATCAAGCGTATTCAAATCACATACTGTCGATAACGTTGCCATGGTGTTCATCCTCATGTTCCGTTTGAGACAAAACAATATACGTGGCAAATCTTAAGAAAAACTTAAGGATGCCGTTGCGCAAAATTTATCCCTTTTGCAAAGGTAACGCTAATTTAAGAACAAAAGAGGAAAATAATTAAATAAAACCTTTGACAAAGGTTGGAATTGCTATAGAATGCGCGGTCTGGCTTGAG
>CBDVDN010000209.1:0-2803 GCA_965372775.1 uncultured Gammaproteobacteria bacterium | reverse complement strand
TACAAAAATTATATTGTCCATCCACTTTCATAGAAATATGTTTTTTTTGTGCTGCAATAATGCAAATAAGGATGACCTATCAACCCCATTAAGGAATAATTCATCTATACAGGAAGATGCGACAACATATGAATATGACAAAAAATTTTCGCCTGACGACGAACGGCTACTAATTTCAGAATCAAAATTGTCGTCGTCGGCGTTATCACCATCGCTGTATGGCACATTAGTTCGCTTTTTTGTTCGCGATTCTTTGTTCTTGCAGTTGTGTCTTTTTACCTGCGTAAAATTCAAAATTTTCACACAATCGGAAAAAAGCGAAAAACGCCTATGTTTATCTAACCGCACTGTCCAATTAGAAACCAAAGGCGATTTAAGCAAAGCAGTATTTTTAACAACTTTTTTACGCGGCGTAAATTTTACCACTGAAAAACTATGGCCAACGGCATTATTAGGATTACTCGCTCATGACATTGCTTGGTTTTATAAATTTCCAGAAGACCGTTATGGCAATACGCTAGCGGATATACTATTGGGCTTATCCAATAATCAAGCGACGTGGAGTACTTATTTTGGAAGTTATCTCCCTGGTGAATATTTGTACTGGGTTACACCAGTCGCTTTAATCGCCTCGCCCATTTTCATGGGACTTTTAAATTGGCTCTACCGAAAGAACACATATAACAATGCTTCAGATCACCTAATAGACGACGACAGCCCAATTCATCAACCTGAAGATTCCGGATGCTTTTGGGATACAGTCACACACGTTCTCCCCTGTGATTTCGTCAGCAGAGGGATGTCCTGCAATGAATTTACTATTTTATGGAATAGTCAAATAACCTATGATAAACGTACAGAACTGCTAGAATCAATTATCTATTTAAGCGAAAACTACAGTCAACTAATCCAATTAACCGCTATCAGCCATTTAGCCAATATTGCAGACAGTTTTCGCCACTCTGATATTAATCGTTTAATTCGAATGCAGCCAGAACGCACAGAAACATTTGAAAACTTATCAAATATTCGCGATCGAGCACTTCATACACTGCAAAAGCTGGGCGCTTACCGCAGTGCGCCAAGAAGCGGCTATATTAGCCCTATGATTCGTTATTTCTATACGAATTATCTATTATGGTCGCTCGGACGTTCACGGTCTTGTGCTTTTCAATTTATATTCTGTGATACATTTATATATATTTTATGCAAAGCTTCGTGCAGGTGAGCTTATCGTCAGAAAAGCAATAGACCTTGTGAATTATTTTTCGGATAAATCAGACTGTGAAAAAACTGGGCGCATTTTTAAATATACACCGCGAACCGCAGATTATGAATGCTCCGTATGCGGTAATTGGCCATTCGTTTATTCTCAAGATCAATTCTCAGCTCAAAGCTGCTTAGATGGGCTATTAACATTAACGCAATTTCCGCAGAAGATAGAAAATGCCTTCAGCCGACTGCTCAAACTTGGAGGCATCAGGCACATAGACTTTTCTCATCAAAATTGGATTGACTGGCACGAAAATGACTGGGCTAAAGTTTTAAACAGATCTATCACTACTGAATATTTAAAAACCTTTAACTTGTCTTATCCAATCTATCGTCCTTACGAACTATTTGACAATAAAATGCTCTTTTTGAGCCGTTTTTTACAAACTGTCCCGACAAGACAGATTGATCTTCATAATCAAGGCTTAAGCTATCCCATGCTGATCGGATTAACAGACGGACTAAAAAATAATGCGACACAATACTTAGATTTATCTTTTAATAATCTAGGCGATGCAGGAGCCTCTTGGCTTGCTCAAATATTACAGAAAAAATCTGGTTTAACATGCCTCAAGCTGCGCGGCTGTCAAATTGGTGATGCCGGTATACAAGCACTCGCCGCTAGCCTAAGCGGTAATACAACAATTACCGATTTAGATATAAGCGGAAATAATTTTGGAGATGCCGGACTCGTGGATATTGCTGATATTTTATCAGACAGCCAACTCACATCGCTCGACCTATCCGAACAAACCTTCACTCCAACCGCACTTCAATATTTCAGTGATAGCTTATTCGATGCCCCGCTTCAATCTATAAAATTGCGCGCAGCAAATCTTACGCCGGATCATATTCAAGCGTTTTTTGGAAATTTCTCAGCGCCAGCTTTACAGGCAATAGATATTTCTCAAAACGATTTAGACGACGAAGGTGCAACTCTATTTATGCAGCTAACGCAAAATTCATCGCTAACCTCGATAAACATGGGTGACAACAGTATAACGAATCAAGCCGCTGAATCAATTGCCGCCACATTGCTCAACCGCTCAATTCAATTCTTTGACATTTCAGACAATGAATTAGAAACAGATGGTTTTTTGATTATTGCCAAAGCACTTAATCAAACACCCGTAACCCATTTCAGCGCAGCGGGAAATTATCTTGGTGATCAAGCTGCTATACAATTTTCACAGTTTCTAAAAACCGCCTCGCTCCCTTTAGAATCATTAGACCTCTCAAATACTGAACTGACTGACGCAGGCGGAAGCGCTCTAATTGAAGCATTGCAATATACAAACATAACGCACCTGCGTTTAAAGCATAATGCCATAAGCGATCAAACGATCGAACTGCTTGCCCAAATTGGTCAAAATACATCTTTAATTTATGCAGATTTTTCTCATAATGAAATACACGATCAAAGCATTGTTCGACTAGCCTCTGCTTTATCAGACTTACCATTAAAACATTTGCTTTTGGCAAACAACAAAATCAGCGATCAAGGCGCTTTAGCAATCGCAAAACATCTAAT
>CBDVDN010000208.1:0-2809 GCA_965372775.1 uncultured Gammaproteobacteria bacterium | reverse complement strand
TGGTACCGAGGGTCGGAATCGAACCGACACGGTGTCACCACCACCGGATTTTGAATCCGGCGCGTCTACCAGTTCCGCCACCCCGGCCCAGACTGAGCAGTATAGCAAATCAAATGCCGTAAGCAAACCATCAAATTTGACCTATCGAAGAAATCCGACATGGTTCAAAAAAGTGTTGTCACATCAGATTTCGTTGGTAAATATTCGTTAAACTCATCAATCACAAATCAACTACCATCGCCTAAAGGCGATGGTTTGAAAAATGCGCAAACGCATGTTAATGCTAAAGCATTCTTACTTTTCGGATGCTAAATCTTCAACAGAATTTTCATCCCAAACTTTTATATTGTCTGTTCCTTCGTCCTAATTCTCAATGTACACTTTGACCTGTTCTTCCGTTACTGCACAAACAGTTGCACAAAAATATCCTCGTGACCAGAAATACTGACCCCAATAGCTTTTTCTTAACAATTTTTTGTATTCCCACTGCAACCGATAAGAACTTTTGCCCTTCAGATACTGCATTATTTTAGCCGGAGAATAGTGGCTTGGCGCACTTACCAATACATGCGCATGATTGCTTCTTACATTTCCTTTTAAGATAACCAAGTTTTTTCCAGCGCGTCAAAATTTAATCCAGTAAAAATTTTTGTTCAGGACAAATTGGTCGCTACGCTTCATACGGGCCACATTTCATAATGGGGTAACCGAATATTTGCTTGCGTTGCTCCGCTAACGTATTGAAATATAGCGCCTTTTCTTGCTAGCTGTTAACTTAAATCCACTTTAGGCTTTTATGGACATAAAAGCGATGATTTCGCACAGAACCTTTCCGAGGTGTCATAAAAGCTAAATCGCCTTCACGCCGCATTGACAAAGGCTTTTTATCTCAAATCGGTATCCTGGAAAGGTAAATATTTTATCAACTCAATCCGTTAGAATCAGGTACATACTACCCACGTCTTTCCTTAAAACTCAGAGCTATCCTTACCCATTGAATAGTATGCACAAAAGGATGTTAATCAATTTCTTAACCAAAAAGCAAGCAGGAAAACGCTTAAGTTTTTGTAAGGATTTTGCTGTTCGGCAAGCAAAGGGAAACAAAGTTTGACAAAAAATAAATATCCTAAATAATAGGAGCTGTTTTTCCCCTCTATGATATAACTTATCGGAAAGAAAATGATTAAAATAGCAACGTGGAATGTTAATTCTATAAAAGTTCGATTGCCGCATGTTTTGGATTGGCTTGAAAGACAACGTCCGGATATTTTAGCATTACAAGAAATTAAAATTCCTAACGATAGGTTTCCTAAAGCAAAAATTGAAGCTGCTGGATATAATGTCATTTATTCCGGCCAAAAAACTTATAATGGCGTTGCGCTGATAAGCAAAAAAACACCAAAAGATATCATTACAGATTTGCCAAAAATGAATGATCCGCAACGGCGCGTTTTAGTCGCAACAATCGATAATTTTCGCGTATTAAATCTTTATGTCCCAAACGGCGAAGCGGTAGGCGCGGATAAGTATTTTTATAAACTTGAATGGCTAGAAAAGCTACTCTTGTTTGTTAAACAACAATTAAAAAACCATTCTAAGTTTATTGTTTTGGGCGATTTTAATATTGCGCCTGAAGATCGTGATGTTTACGATCCATCTCTTTGGGAAGGAAGAATTTTAGTGAGCGAACCAGAACGAGAAGCATTGAAAAAATTATTAAAACTGGGATTTCACGATGCTTTTCGCTTGTTTGATCAGCCTGAAAAAAACTTTAGCTTTTGGGATTATAGGCTTAACGCTTTCCGCCGAAATATGGGTTTAAGATTAGACCTTATTTTGATTAGCAACGCCTTAGTTAAACACTGCAAGCGCTGCATAATTGACAAAATCCCAAGGGGGCTGGAACGCCCATCAGATCATACGCCTGTTATTATATACCTTGAAGATGCTCTTTAAATGCTTCAAATTCTTCTTTGCCAAATTCAAAATCAATTGAATAGGCAAATTTATTGCCTTCTTCCTGCATTTTTTTATTGATTCCTGTTATTGTTTCTTCTCTACATTTAACATCCGTTAATAATCTTTTGTCTCTTGGATAAAGCCTCGTTAGATACAGCGCGTCTAAGAGCCACCATGTTTTTTCATTTTCCTGAAAAATACCAATTCCGTCAGTATTGTTACATTTAACAATATGATCAAACGTTAATGCTTCTGCCATTATGTTAATAAATCCCGGCCGATCTAAATCATTTTTTTGTATCCACTCCATAATGCTTTCCAGCGAAAGCAAATTTTTATTATTACGAAATTCTACTATAAATTTGGAAAGATCATGCTCGGGTGGCTCTAACTCTGCTTCATTTACTTTTTTAACAATAACTGTCCATAAATAGGCGGTATAGAGCAACATAGTATATTTTTCTGGATCATCTTGCTTAAGCGCATAAAGAATTTTTTCTTCTAACGCTAACAAAGATAATTTTTCCACGTCAAATTTCGTTTTATATTCTTCATAATCACCCGAAACTTTCATGAACATTAAAATGTAATTTTTTGCTGTTTCTGTGAGCGGGTTTGCTAAATTAAAACACGCTAGTTTATTTATATATTTTAACCTCGTAATGTAATCTTGCGCTTTATCTTTTCCACAATCCAAATCTTGGATAAAGTTTTTTGTTTGAAATCCAAAAGGGACATCTTCTGTTGATAGCTGATATTCGTCCCACGCTAAATTGCAAACCAGCGCCATTAATCTTGCTATTCTTTTTGCAAGAGAATAGTGATTGCCCAGCAGCCGCGCCATTAAAGC
>CBDVDN010000207.1:0-2814 GCA_965372775.1 uncultured Gammaproteobacteria bacterium | reverse complement strand
CAGTTTCATAAAAAGTTAATGCGGATGGAAGGACGTAATTCGTTCGGCGTTTACTTTGCTATGGCTTTGAAATTAAGAAGTTTCGGACGAAAGCCCAATAAAATAAGAGTTTCAGCGATGTTGATTTGATCTTGTTTGGGCATAAAAATGCCGAGTCTATCCAAAAGATAAACGGCGGCGCACGTAACGGAATTGATTGGAAAACGCTTGATGCGTTTTAATTTAGCGGCTCTTTGCCGCCGAGATTGATTAAATTTTCCTCTATTCACCGAAATAACCTCGCTTTCCAAAGCGAGGACTTGCCAAAGTTCCTTTTATTGCTATTATTGTGAGTGAGGCTTGTCCTCGTTAATTTAAGTTGAGACGCTTAAATTTACCCTGCCAGTCGAAGTTCACGCTTCGACTGGCTTTTTTTATAGAAACACAGCCAATTTCTTTATCATTTTCCGATATATTTTTATTGAACAGGAAAATATCATGTATTTTCTCCTTTTTTCTTGAGATAAACTGTATAACCTCATATTACAATATTTTTTGTATTTTACAACTTTTTTTTATTTTTTTAAGTGTTTTTATACCTTCCTTTCGTAAAGTCAATAAATACAGGACATTAACGCGCTTCGCGCGGGCTTTTGGCTCACAGGAAATCCCATGTTTTCAGCCCATCAACTAAAGCTGATTAATTATTAACCATGCCCGCTAGGCACGGTAAAAATGGAAATTCCTATAGGTATAGATTAAACTTATCACTGGTCAGGGTAATTGTCCGGAAATGACGTTTTTCATGCGGCACCAAACCGCGGAGGTTTCTTAACTTGGCGGGATATTGAGAATGTTTATAATTATCCGCAGAAATGTCGTAAATTAAAACTCGCAACCAGGTGACGCAGTTTATTATAGTTTCTTTTTTTATTTCTCTCATAATAAATACACTTTAATTGCTACATGCTCTATATTTTACGGATAAAAGTAGATCAATAAACACCATGACCATATTTAATAAATAGAGATAGATCACAACGTCTCAATCTCCAAATACTTCAATTAAAATACCTGAAATATAACCAATAAGTATAACAGCAATGAATAAAATACTTTTATCACTAGACTTTTTAGACCTAAGCGTTTTGCAAATGGATATTGGCCAAGCTGCACCAAAACAAATTAACATAATTCCTTCAAATAAGTTTGCATGCATCATTTGTTACCACACTTTAAAAAATTTTCAGATCAAATCGATACGTCTTGCGCTACTTTTTTATAGCTATAATTAAAAATCAACCAGCTCACTAAAACAGCAAAACAACCCAAAACACCTATTAATATCGCTCCTTCTCTAGCAGATAGATATCGCGCAAAGAAAACAGTCAGCGCACCACCTATGCCAACAAAACTTTCTTTCACAAATAATCCTTTACGATGAACAGATAATTTATCCAGATAACTTACTGCGCATTCACACAAAGAAAGAAGTAAAGTCCAGATAACGGCTCCCCATATATTAGTTACCATAAAAAAACTAGTAGTAGTTATAATTAACATACTCAAAAAAAGAGGAATTAATGATTTACCAAAAGAGCAACCGTTCATTAATTTTATAATGGGTATTTGAAGAAAAACAATAATTAAACTATTTAAAGCAAGCGTCCATCCATACCAGTGAGGCAAGACGTGGTATGTTTGAATCAAGTATTGTGGCAAAATAGAAAATGTTGCTATTAGCTTAACGCCTGTTGTAAATCCAATTAGCGCCCAAGCCAAGCCATTCAAAGTAAAAAATTCCCTAAAAGAAAAATCTCCTTTTTTATGTGTCTCAAAATTATTTTTATTGTCTTTTAGTCCCAAAAAACAGAAAAAACCAGAAATTATGATTAAAGCGGCACCAATATACCAAAACATTACTTGATTTTGGGGCAGAAGCACAATAACTATACCGGAAGCAAAACTACCAATATTTAAAGCAATTTTATTGGCTGCGGCTCCGACCGTAGTTTTTGTAACATAATATTTTAAAAAATATCCGCTCACCGCAAGACCTGCTGCTATTAGCACAGTCCCGAATAAGAAATAGCCATGCAACCAAAGCAGGATGCCAATCGCTGCAGCAACAAAAGAAACCAAAGCACTCTTGTCACGACAAAAAATAAAAAACAAGGGAGCAGACAAAATGAAAAATCTATACCCCAAAACCAAAATGGTGTTATTTAGGGTATCTAGCCAAACATTTGCTTTAGCCAAAAAAAGAAATAAGCAAAGTGCGGATGCAAATCTGGCAATATATAAATGTGAATTTTTCATTAAACAAAGTTCTTTAAACAAGGTTCTGACTAAAATTATTTTATCTCTATTCTATCCTCGATGTCTTTTGTAAAAAATCTCAGATTTTTATTTAACTCTATGTATTTTTTGTTTTTCGCTATTAAATAACCAACGTAACCAGCATTATCTGATGGATTGGCAGAAACCACATCACCAATTTGTTTTGTTATAACAATCCGATCTATTTCTTCACAAAAATTTTGTAATTCTTTTATCTGCCCATAGGGAATGCCATTAATTTCACCGTCTTTCTTTGCTGAAATCATTCTTACTCCTGCAAAACATCTTTGTTTAAAATCTGTATGTTTGATTTTTCCTTCAACAGCTATGTCTAACCAAAGTCCATAGGGGTCAAGATTTTCAAAAGCTATTTGCGCCAAATCCCAAATTTTCCCACCAGCAGGTCTTCTGTTAGGCTCAACTGCTGCAACACTAAAATCATCTAAAAGAAAAGCTTCATTGTGAACTGCGCCACCAAGCGATCCTGAAATTTCA
>CBDVDN010000206.1:0-2822 GCA_965372775.1 uncultured Gammaproteobacteria bacterium | reverse complement strand
GTTTCCTAAAAATTTACCGCGGGTGAAAGGACGTAATTCGTTCGGCGTTTACCCAACTTCGAAATCATTGATGCTAATGGCGGGTCCAAGCCAAGCTAGTAATTCTTTAGGGGAGCTGCGGAATTTTTTAACACCTTCTTCTATAATGCCAGTTGCAAGTCCTCGCCAGCCGCCATGAAGTGCTGCGATTTCTGTTCCAGCTTTATTGCATAATAAAATCGGCAGACAATCTGCTGTTTGAATGAAGCAAACTTCATTTGAAAGACTTGTATAAGCGCCGTCGGCTGTTTGAGATGTGCTGCTGTGAATGTTGACTACTTTATTGTCATGTATTTGATTTAGGCAATAAGGATAATTAGGTAAAGACAAAGCTTGTTTGAGTATTTGATAATTTTGATAAACGGTGTCGAGATCGTCACTGGTGCAAAGACCTAAATTTAACTGATCATACGGCGGTTTGCTCATGCCGCCTTGCCGCGTTGTTGTAAACGCTTTAATGTTGGACGGTGATGACCAATTAGGTGTTATGAATGAACAGTTTGGCTGTTTCATGTGTTTTTAGATATGGTTTTATTTTCTCGTGTTGCGCTTCGCTTCACGCGGGCTACATGGCTGCCTATTACCCTTTCACCTTTATCTTTGGAAAATTCAGGGTTAAAACTTTTAAAACATTATTCGCTTTTTCCGGAAGGTTGAGTTTGCGATAAGATTTCACCAATAATACGAGCGCTTTTGGAACGGATGGTGTTTGCTGATAATGTGAAACAATGCCGTTTGCGCGGTTAGCTGCGGCAATATAAGCTTCATGGTCATAATAAAATTGTGCGGCGTACAGTTCATGTCTTGCCAGCATATTGCGAATAACAACCATATGCTGTCTGGCATACGGCGCGTATTTGCTGTGAGGGAAATAGGTGATTAATCGATCAAAATCGGCATAAGCCTGCTTAGCATTAGATAAATCCCGTTTGGCAAAGTCTATGCCGAAATAACTTTCAATCGCACCGCGGTTTTCTGTAAAATTCATGAGTCCTCGCATGTAATAGGCATAATCTACGTTTTTTCCGCGAGGATAAAGATGAATATATCGATCTGCTGCAATAATCGATGAAGCAGTGTCTTGCTGTTTGTAATAAGAATAAATGAGATCAAGCTGCGCTTGCTGCGCATATTTTCCGTATGGATAGAGAGAGTTGAGTCCTTCAAAGTGCTTAGCAGCTACATCATAATCCTTTTTAAGCATAGCGGTCTGTCCGTCATTGAAAATTTTAGACTCGCTTTGGCCGCGATAGACAATAGATGGATCGGTTGGTGTTGTAGCGCAAGCAGTTAAAAATAACAATGAAACGAATAGAATAATAAAGCTTAATTTTTTCATAATGATCATGTATCTTTGTTATATACCCGCGTAAGGTATTGTTGAAAAAGGTATATTCTCAAAAATTTGTGTTTAAAGATAACTCTCTACTGTTATTCCGTTTTTGGACTCTGGAATATGAATCCTTGCGCTCGCGAGAGCCTGTACTCAACTTGTCCTCGCATTCGCAAGGATGACAATATTGAGTAATGACAGAGGTAGTTTTTATCACAAGTTATTGAGTAATTACTGAAACAGGATTATAACGGGATTTTTTCTAATCATCATCTAAAAAGTTGAAAAATGTCAAAAAATATCGAACATAAGATCATTATCCCAGAAGAATATGCTGGATTGCGGCTTGATCAGGCTTTAGCAAAACTATTTCCACAATATTCGCGATCACGGTTGAAACAATGGCTGGAAAATGAAAAAATCTTTGTTAATCAGGAAGTTAATCGACGTCCGCGTGACAAAGTGCAGGGCGGAGAAGTTATTGAAATTCATGCAGAACTTGAAGATGTTATAGCACATCAAGCGGAAGCCATTGCTTTAGATATTATCTATGAAGATGAAGCGATTATTGTATTAAATAAATCAGCCGGTATGGTTGTGCATCCGGCTGCCGGACAGCATAACAGTACATTACTGAATGCGCTTTTATATCATGCGCCGAAATTAGCTAAATTGCCGCGAGCCGGAATCGTCCATCGTTTAGATAAGGATACAAGCGGTTTATTGGTTATTGCTAAAACCTTAGAGGCACATACTTCATTAGTTCAACAATTACAAAAACGTAAAATATCACGGGAATATTGCGCGATTGTTTTAGGTCTATTAATCAGCGGCGGAACGGTCGATGCGCCAATCGGGCGTCATCCACGGCAGCGCATTAAAATGGCAGTTGTTGAAAGCGGAAAACCGGCTGTCACGCATTATCGTATTTTAGAGAAATTTCAAGATCATACTTATCTTTCTGTTAAATTAGAAACGGGGCGCACGCATCAAATTCGTGTTCATATGGCACATATTCATCATCCGATTGTCGGCGATCAAACTTATGCCGGAAGAATGCGGCTGCCAAAAGGCGCATCGGATCGTCTGATAGATGAATTACGGAATTTCAAGCGGCAAGCCTTGCATGCTTCTCAATTGGGGTTACATCATCCGATAAGCGGTGAATGGATGACTTGGCAAGCCGAGCTTCCAGAAGATATGCAGGAATTGTTGGAGGCTTTGAGAAATGGTTAAGAAGAATTGGAGGGCAGCAAGAGAAGATCTAGGTCATCTAAACTGCGATTTTCCGGCTTCGGTTTTTTTACAGGTGCAGAAGACCACATTGAGAGAGAAGGAATAGATGATCGTCGAGTGGATAATTGGGAGGGATTCAGCTCTGACGCACCAACTCAGCTTCAACGAATAATCAACAAGTTATAAAGGTGACAAAATAATTTCGTCGCGCTAA
>CBDVDN010000205.1:0-2824 GCA_965372775.1 uncultured Gammaproteobacteria bacterium | reverse complement strand
AAAACAAATTTTAAACAAATAAAAAAATAAAAGACAAAATTAAATAAAATTTTTAAATATATAAATAAAAAAAAAAACAAAACGACTCGAAAAACTCTATACAAATAAAAAATATTTAGAAAACATTATTAAACATTTGAACCAACAAAAAGCTTACGGATATTATCCAGGGAAAAGTTTTGAGACCATGCGCGGAAAACTACATTGGCCGATTATAAAAGGGCGCATTATACAATATTTTAATCAAATTCTTTTACATAGCGAGCTGCATTCTACTGGAATCTTAATTGATTCACCTGTCGGCAAAAAAGTTCACGCGGTCTTCCCCGGAAAGGTCGTCTTCGCCGATTGGCTTCGTGGATTTGGATTATTGGTTATTTTACAGCACGGGCAGAACTATATGTCGTTATATGGTCGTAATCAAAGTTTATACGTTAAGACTGGTCAGATCGTACAAGCCGGACAAGTCATCGCCACAACCGGAAATAGCGGTGGATTTAAAAAAACAGCATTATATTTCGAAATCCGTCATAACGAGAATGCCGTTAATCCACAAACTTGGCTTGCTGCCGGATAACGGATTTTATTCGCATGGCAACAAATAAAATGCTATGCTTTTTTCATTCAAAATACTGGATGATCTACTATGCGAAAATTACTGCTCACAACATGCTGTTTAATCTCACTATTGGGCGGGGTATTATTGGTTAATTTTACTGCCCTTGGTGCAAATAATACTAATGCAGAATCTCTGCTTGATGCCTCAAGCGTTAAACACTTTGGTAAGGTTTTCGCTCATATTAAACAATATTACGTTAAAAAAATTTCCGATAATAAATTATTTATCGGCGCTATTCGCGGCATGTTATCTGCCCTAGATCCTCACTCGATGTATTTAAATGAACGAGATTTAAAAACGCTTAAAATGCATACCGAAGGCGATTTTGTCGGATTAGGCGTTCGACTTACACAAGAAAAAGGAATTGTTAAAGTTATCAGTCCGCTAGATGATACGCCGGCAGAAAAGGCTGGCATAAAACCCGGAGACTTTATTCTATCCATAGATGATATGCCTTTAATAGATACTTCATTAAAGCAGGTTATTGATAAAATGCGCGGCAAGATTGGCACGCCGGTTAAGCTAACTGTTATTAACGAAAAAGACGGCAAATTGCGTCAAATTACGCTTAAACGTGCCGTTATTCATGTAAAAAGCGTAAAAAGCAAATTACTAAATCGTCACTTTGGCTATATTCGTATTACAAATTTTCAACAACAAACGGTTCGAAAAATGATTGCGGCTATTTCTCGATTGAAACGGCAGACAAACAATCAATTATATGGATTGATTTTAGACCTAAGAAACAATCCGGGCGGGCTATTAAAGCCTTCCGCCGATGTTGCAGACGCTTTTTTAGATAGCAAAAAACTTGGAAAAAATAAATTAATCTTTTATGCAAAAGGCCGGATTGAATCGGCAAATCTAAAAGATTTAGCAACACCGAAAGATGTTCTGCACGGCGCTCCGATAGTTGTCCTTATAAACGGCGGCTCCGCTTCCGGCGCCGAAATCGTCGCGGGCGCACTGCAAGATCATAAACGCGCAATTATTATGGGTGAACATAGCTTTGGGAAAGGATCCATTCAAACCATATTGCCGCTCAATAAGAAAACCGCTCTTAAATTAACAACGGCAATTTATCACACACCTTTGGGTCATGCTATACAAACAAAAGGCATTGCACCCGATATTGAAGTAGAACAGCTAACGCTTCAAAAAAAGCAAGAAGAAGCAAATTTCCTATCCAAAATACGGGAAATACATCTTGGTAATCATTTAAAAGGCGATAAAAAATTAAAAAAAGAAATCAAACAAAATAATACGAAATTAGCAACAGAAGATTATCAGCTCTATGAAGCCTTAAACTTGTTAAAAAGTTTACATATTTTAAAAAGTTCTAAATAAAAATGACAAACAAGCTAGAAATCAAAAATTTAGGCTATTGTAATTACACTAAAACATTTGAAAAAATGCGATCGTTCACTTTAAACCGCAATGAAAACACGATTGATGAGTTTTGGCTGCTCGAACATCCACCCGTTTTTACACAAGGACTGGCTGGAAAAAAAGAACACATCCTAAATGCTGGAAATATTCCTGTTGTACAAACTGATCGCGGCGGACAAGTCACCTATCACGGTCCCGGACAACTTGTCCTTTATGTATTGGTAAATTTACGCCGACTTAAAATAGGAGTTAAAAAGTTAGTCACCATACTAGAAGAATCTATTATTCAAATGCTTTTAGATTATGATATAAATGCTGTGATGCGGGAAGGCGCGCCGGGGGTTTATGTTAGAAATTCAAAAATTTGTTCTATCGGGCTGCGCATTCGCAATGGATGTTCTTATCATGGCATCGCTTTAAATATAGACATGAATCTCGAGCCTTTCTCACGAATTAATCCTTGCGGATTTCAAAACTTAACCATAACACAAATGCGTGATTTCATAGAACATCCAAATCGTATTGAAATAGAAAATAAGCTTTGTGAATGTTTAGCGAAGAACTTAGGATATGAGACTCTTATACTATGAAAAACAAACAAACCAGAAAACCAGACTGGATTCGTATTCAGCTCCCTGCAAACAATAAAATGAATAAAATTAAGCGTATGCTGCGAACATATCATCATGTCACAGTTTGTGAAGAAGCAGCTTGCCCCAATCAATCAGAATGTTTTAGCTGCGGCACAGCAACTTTCATGATTATGGGTGATCTCTGTACGCGGCGATGTAAATTTTGTAATGTCAAGCATGGCAA
>CBDVDN010000204.1:0-2826 GCA_965372775.1 uncultured Gammaproteobacteria bacterium | reverse complement strand
TTGTTCGGCTATATCCTAAAGCTGCGCCAAACAGAACAGATGAATTAAAATTTTTATCAAATCCAACAACAAAATTCTTGCTCTTATTTTTCAAGCCCGGATTAAACTTATTATTCAAAAAAGAAGCCGTTTGATAATTCGCGCTTATATATACATTCGTTTTTCTATTTCGTGATGAATTATGGTGTAGCATGTTATTAATAGCTTTTAATTTATTTTTTATAACCTCCACAAATGCTTCATTATTAAAGAAAGGCGTAATAGACAGTGAACTAATGATTCTAGGCGCTAATATTGTGGAAATCATGTAATCTGCTAATAAACTATGTCCATAAGTACCCGGATGTACTTTATCATAAAAAAAATATCTGGAGCTGTTTGGCACTATATCTCCTGGTCCGCATAATGGCCCAAGCAATGCTGGACACGCGGGTTCTGTTATATTCGTAATGCCATATCGCGCAGGATTAGCAAGTACCCTATTAAATATGCTATAAATATCCAACGTGATTACATTCAATCCTTTGGCAGTAATTTGATCATTCAAAATTTTATTAAAAAGCCTAGAAGCGTCCCCAAACCGAGGGTCTTGTATTGTAGGATCAATCGTTTTAGAAACATCTGGAATATTCGCAGAAATCACAGTTTTCGCACCAGCATTTAATAGCGTTTCTATTATAGAAACCATATTATAAGCCGCTTGTTCCGCTTTAGACACGACTTCTCCGGCTGTTGCAAAAATAATATCATTTGTTCCGCCCCATAAAAAATACAGCGCATTTTTATCAATATTCTGCGGATTACTCAATAATTGCTGAAGCTGATAAACCAAAGGAGGAGGAGAATAAGGCAAACCATAAGGACTAAATTCTTCAGTCACTTTAGCGGCTCCTGCCGCATAATTCGTTCCTTTTGTTTTATCATTAGGCACTATAAAAGGATTAGGAGAAAGCGGATTTTGATTATTTGTGCTTGCCGAAGTTCCAAAAAAATCTGCTAGATATTCAGCCCAAACCTTACCGCCAAACGTTGTAAATTTATTATACTTAATCAAAAATGATGGTGCGCCATTGATATATCCTGAGTCTGTTAACGAATCCCCTATAAAATAGGTTTTAGTAATGCCGCTTGCAACCACATTGCCAAAAATCAAGCCAAACAATAAAAATACCAACAAAATCCTAAAAAACTTGCTCATGACTGCTCTAATTCCTTTTAAAATTAAAGATAACTTTACACTAAAGTTTTATTCTTACAAAGAATAACTCTAAAAACAACATAAATCCTAATTTTCTTTTTAAAATACACATGGTATGATATTCCTGCAATCTCACAAAAGGAACTCAAACATGCGCACATCCATATTAAAAGGTTTTTTACCTTGGCTGATTTTTTTCGCTTTTGTCGACGGCACACTATTAGGCTTAAAAATAGGCGTAATTGGCGGGCTGTTATGTCTGCTTATCTTAAATCGAAATTCAATAAAAAGACGCTTTATTTTAGATTTAGCGACCTTGACGATTTTTATTTTTCTGCTGGTCATCGGCGTTTATTTGCAACAACCCGTTATCATTAAATACGCCATATTAATCGGTTATACTGCATTAACTTTGACTTGTTTCTTGTCATTAATCATGAAAAAACCTTTTACGCTGCAATATGCCCGCCTAAGCGTACACAAACTCTTTTGGAACAATCCGTTACTGCTGCGCGTCAATACGCGCATTACCCTTGCATGGATGCTAATATTCTTATTAAATACACTTACAATAAGTATTTTTTATTTTGGTACCGGATCAAAATTATGGATGGAACAAATTATCCCAACCACTCTAATTGTAATCGGTTTGCTCTTCATGATCACTTTTGCAGACGCCTATAAAAAACGCGCCCTCGGGAAAGAGGGCGTTGCAAGCTTTGAAGGTCTATCCAAAATACAACACGTTAAAATTGGGAAAACTCATATTGGCTATCGAACATACGGAAAAGGTTCATTATTAATTTTAGCGCACGGCTATCGTATGAATATGCACATGTGGCCGCCCGCTTTTTTAAAAAAACTTGGTCAAAATTTTGAGCTGCTTATTTTTGATTATCCGAACATCGGATATTCTTATTGCAAAAAAATATCATTTACCGTAGAAACAATAGCGGACTTAATCAGTCAAATGATTGAAAAATTAAATCTAAACCCCTTAGCACTTATCGGCTACTCCATGGGGGGCGCAATCACACAAACGTTTGCATCAAACTATGCCAAAAAAATTAAAGCGATGATACTCATCGCAAGTAATACAGGCGGCAAAAACGCACTGCTTTGTGATGAAAAAACAATTGAAAAATTCAGAAAAATCCCAGACACCACAGAAGAAAAACCGCAAAAATTTACGGAATTTCTCGCGCTATTATTTCCAGAATCTGTCATTCCTCGCATAAAAGAAACAATACAAAAAATATATATGCCGGCTTTTTTAGAAGGAAAACCTATCTCATCAGAAATAATTGAAGAAGAAAATCGTTTATTAGAACACTGGTATACAGACAATACGAACTTTGAGCATCTACAAAAACTTTCGCTTCCTGCTTTAATTATTACTGGACTGCAAGACAAACTCGTTCCACCCGAAAATTCAGAACAGCTAAATAAAGTACTGCAAAACTCACAAATTACAACATACGATGATGCAGGACATGGCATTCTATATCAATATTCTTTTGATGCTGCCGATACAATTACAGAATTTTTAAATAAAATCCCATGAAAAATGAAAAACCCCTCACACACCGTCTGCGCAGTTTCGTTCGACGCGAAGGACAACTCACCAA
>CBDVDN010000203.1:0-2848 GCA_965372775.1 uncultured Gammaproteobacteria bacterium | reverse complement strand
AACTTTATTAAAAAACATTTCCATATGTTCGTTTTCTTTAAGATGAAAACACAACAGTAATTAGTTAGAATACTGGCTTAAATATAAAAATCAAGTAATTAAAAGGAAAAAGTGATAAATTTTAATCATTTTCATCGGGAAACCCCATTTTTTGAAAAATTCCTTCTAATATATCGAGATCGTGAAAGCCAATTTGCAGGCACCCTCTTCCTTCATCAAAATCAATATTAACTGGACAGCCTATATGTTCAGATAACGCTGTTTCAAGATTTTTCAAATCAGAGCTTTTTGATGTTTTACTTGATTGTGAATTTAATTGGGCGCGTTTCGCTTCTCGTTCTAATTTGCGAACCGACCAGCTTCTTGAAACACACTGCTTTGCAAGCTGAAGTTGTAAGGTTTTTGACAATCCCGCTAGTATTTTCCCATGACCTTCCGTTAATTTTTTATCAAGTAATAAATTTTGAATAAATGAGTCGAGGCCTAATAAGCGTAATGCGTTGGTAATTTTTGTTCTGGATTTTCCAACTTCTTTTGCGACTTCATCGTGAGTATAATCAAATTCATCAATGAGTTTCTGATAAGCTTCTGCTTCTTCGATAGGGTTTAAGTCTTCTCGATTTACATTTTCGATAATTGTGACGGCAGCAGCAATTTCATCGTTGTATTCTACAATTTCACAGCGGACAGTGTGCAGCGGAATTAATTGCGCCGCACGCCAACGACGTTCTCCTGCTACAATTTCATAATGGTCGTGCTGAGCAATTGGGCGGACAATAATGGGTTCAATTAAACCGACGGATTGAATTGAATTTGCTAATTCCTGCAATGTTTGAGAATCAAATTGTCTTCGCGGCTGATAGCGCCCTCGCTGTAATTTTTCAATTGAAATTTCGCGAAGCACAGATTGTGTTTTTTGTTTTTTTTGCTCTGCCATATCGTTTTGCTCAAAAAATAATATATTGAAACAATAATGATCTTATGTGAATATTGAGCTGGGTGCAATTAAAGAATCCACCTTCTAAGAAGGTGGAATTGTTAATGCATCCTAGAAGGGCGCTATGTGCTTCAAAATAATGAACCTTATTAGAGTTGAGGATCAAGGATTGAGGGGATGAATCGCTGCGCAATGATTTTTATATTAATTCGTCGCGAAGCGACACATCTCCTCAATCCTAAACAATCTATCTACGGTAGAACTAAAAACCAAACCATCGCCTAAGGCGGTGGATATGTAAATTTCATTATATATTAGGAGATCAGGATGTTTTTCAGGAGATCGATAAGCTTATTATTTTGCATGCTTGTTTTTATTATAATGCCGGTTTTTGCTGGAGGCTATTATGGCGCAAAATTATGCCGGCAATCTGGCTATTCTTGTTACAGAACGCGAAGAGGCGATTCGTGGACAAAGCTTTTCCCTCAAGCACGTGACAGAAACGTCGTTAAGCGCGCTAACCGCATGAATAGCCGCTTGCACGCTGGTTTGGTTATTGCTGTTCCTAATAATCTGCGCGGCAAAGATCATATGTCTATTTCTCCTTTTCCGTCTCGAACCGAACCGCAAGGCGAAAAAATTCTTTATATTGATCTAAAGCATCATGCGTTTGGAGCTTATGATGCAAATGGATATCTTCTGCATTGGGGTCCTGTTTCCGGCGGGAAAGGTTGGTGTCCGGATATCGGAAGGCGGTGTTATACGCCAAAAGGGACATTTCGCGTGTATCGAAAAGGCGGAGATGGCTGCAAATCTAGCAAATATCCGATCGGCAGAGGCGGTTCTCCTATGCAATACTGCATGTTTTTTTATGGACATTATGCAATGCACGCCAGTTATTTGCCTGGTTATCATGCAAGTCACGGCTGTATTCGAATGTTTTACGAAGATGCAAAATGGCTCAATAGAAAATTCGTTACGCTTGGGGCATCTGGCACAAAAGTTATTGTTTATTAATTTAATATCCTTTTCTTAAGGATAAGAAATTTTCTTATACAGATTGTCGATTCGAAATAATTTCGAATTTGAGTTTAAAATGAGGTAAATTATGAAATCTTTTTTTATAGTATTTTTATTTTTATTGTTGTCAATAAGTCCTTGTTATGCTGATATATATATTACGATAGTCAATCTAAGCAAGAAGACAATAACATTAACGAGTGACGTTCGTACAATTAATAAGATTCCTTTTGGAACAGCACATCTTAGATTTAATGCGACATATCCGCCATATGAATTACGAAACAAAAGATCTGTTATTGCTAGAGCATGGATAACAGGCGCTCCTGTTCAGAAAGATTTTGGTGGGTGGATTCTAGCAGAAGTTCCGGGAACAAATAGAAAATGCAAAGTAAACTTTCGGCAAGTACTAGCGACTATACATCATAATTACCATGTTTCTTTTGCAGATGATTTAAGTGCTTATTATTGCCGGCTTATACTTATGCCTAAGACAAAATCAAAATTTACTTTAGTTTTCACCAGTTCCCGCTAAATTCCATCAATTCGCAATGAATGAAGAATTCAAGCCTACCATGGGTTTCCAGACTGCCTGCTAATATTTTTCCGCGCTAATTTTTAGGTATTCCCCATAAAACAGCTTCAAAGTTGTTGCATATTTACTCAAAAACCGCAATGCTTTAAAAACGTTAACATAGTAGGAGGCGTTTTGTAGTGAAATCAAAAATTCATTTATCCTTTAGCTGCTTAAGAGATTATTTGTCATCGTCTATCGTCTATTGTTCAATTTGAAGATAGTAGACAAAAAACAAAAATAATTATTGTTTGCATGATGCGATAATGAATGCTTTAGACCAATCTACAAAGACTATTTTCGCCGCTTACAAAGAG
>CBDVDN010000202.1:0-2863 GCA_965372775.1 uncultured Gammaproteobacteria bacterium | reverse complement strand
GCACCAATACAATTGAACCATCCCTAAATTCCAGCATAAAAACGATTAGGGGTGCAAATCTAGGAGCGTATTCCGGCTTGCCCCGCTAATATCACACCTATCATTACCGCACTTGGCTTAAAAGAAATAACTCAAAGCACACTAATAAAAAAATTATGTAATTACACTGCCGACAACCGCACACGCAAGGCAATATTCGAATATGATAAGCTGATCCGCAGCATTTATACCCTTAAGTATTTACAAGATCGAAAGCTGCAGCGCGATGTACACCGATCACAGAATCGTATAGAATCATATCATCAAATGCGCGCTGCAATTTCTTCGGCTTATGGAAAAAAACAGCTCATAGGGCGAGGTGAGCGTGAAATCGAAATTAGCAATCAATGCGGCAGGCTTATCGCCAATGCTGTTCTTCACTACAATTCAGCAATACTCTCCGAGTTACGGTTGAAGTGTGAAGCTAAAGGCGACAATAAAGGATTAGCAATTCTCAAAAAGATCTCGCCAGCGGCATGGAGACATATTCACGTCCAAGGTCATTTGATTTTTTCTCATGATGAAAAAATCATAGATCTTAGTGAAATTGTAAAAACACTGGTCTTACAAGACCGGAATGACCGTAATATGATTAAAAACTGTCCGGAAATTCCGGCGGTTTGCGGCTAGACCCCCTTCATGAAAACGCCGTGCATAAGACAAATTTATGATTATTTTTTGAGAATTTTATTTTTGCGAGAATTTCCTGCCTTAATGCTTCAGAGCTGGTTGATTATTCGTTAAAGCTGAGTTGGTGCGTCAGAGCTGTATTGAATTGGTATATTTTGCATAGCGTGTTTCCTTTTTTGTCTAAAAAAGTAAATTATAACACGCTTCTTTCGGGGGAAAGCACTAAATTCGTGCTTTTTCCCGATTTTATTTTGCGTTATTTGCCTTGCAAATCAATGCATTGCACCAAATGGGACAGGCTCTATTTTAAAATGATTTTGAGATGTTTACCATTAATACAGTAAATTGATCTAAATTGTTTTTTTCACAAATCAAAGAGGAAAATCGGCTATGAAAATAGAACATCAAGCAGAAAATATGATGCTACAGTCTAATACTGTAGAGGATAAACAGCAATTTGCAGTTCAAAAGATTTATGTGAAAGCATCAAACTTTGAATCGACAGTAGCAGCTGAGATGTTTAAACGAGAATGGAAGCCACAAGTAGAATATAATTTAGAAAATAAGACGGCAAAGCTTGAACAAGGGCTACATGAAATTGATCTAACGGTTTCATTTGCCATAAAATCGGACGATAATATGGAAATTTGTCATGGTAAAGTCGTGCAGTCTGGTATATTTACTTTAGTTGGATTCAATCAAGAACAAATGGAGCATATGATAACTAGTTATTGCCCAACAACGCTTTATCCATTTATACGAGAAAGTATTGCGGATATGGTGACGCGAGGCGGTTATCCACCGTTATTTATATCACCAATCAATTTTGATGCTATTTACGCACAACTTCAAGAAGAAAAAAAACAAAAGGCTCAACAGACAGGGAATAAGCGGAAAGATGAGCAATAAGCTAAAATCCAGAAAAGGTAAAAAAATAAAACATGCTAGGAAAAAATATGATCAAGTTATAAATTCTAAATTTATAGCAAATTTATTTCAACAAGCTACCCAACAGCATAAACTAGGAAATTTAAAATCTGCTGCTGCCTTATATCGTCGCATACTTGCAGAACATCCTATACATGAGGACAGTTTGCATTTGTTGGGGATTATCGAAGCTGAATTTGGCAATTTAGATTGCGCGCTTAAATTTATCAATAAAGCCATTCAGCAAAATCCAGAATTTTTACCCTATTATATTAACCGTAGTTTAGTTTATAAGCGTTTGAATAAATTACCCGAAGCCATTCAAGATTATCATTATATTATTAATAAAAATCCAAATGCTTTTGATATCTATGTACACTTGGGAGATGCATTGCTTGTGCGCCAACAGGTTAATGAAGCAATAAAGGCGTATCAAAAAGCAATAACAATCAATCCAAATTATGTTAATGCTTATAATAATTTAGGTAATGCTTATTTGGACCAAGAAATGTATGAATCTGCGTTGCGCAATTACCAAAAAGCATTGGCTTTACAGCCCGATTGTGTTGAAACATCCTCTAACAGTGGCGTAGCCTATTGCGCTTTGGGAAAATCAGAAGATGCAATAAATTGTTACAAACACGCCTTACAACTAAATCCTAATTATGTCGAAGCCTATTCTAATATGGGTTTGGCGCTTGTTACACTTAATAGACAAAGCGAAGCAGAGCAAGCCTATAAACAAGCGATCGCAATTGATCCACATTTTTCTGATAGTTATTCACATTTAGGTATTCTTTATAAGGATCAAGGAAAAGTTGAATTAGCCATTCAATATTTTAATATGGCTTTATCGTTAAAGCCTCATCATCCTAAATTTAAATTCAATCTTGCTATTTCCCAATTATTATTAGGTGATTTTTTAACGGGCTTAGAAAATTATGAATCTCGATTTAACTTGAAAGAACTAAATACTACAACATATCAGCTCTCTCAACCGGTTTGGCAAGGAGAAGATCTTGCGGGTAAAAAACTTTTTATTTACGTAGAGCAAGGCTTAGGTGATACAATTCAATACATACGGTTTTTACGATTATTTAATCAATATACCAATCTTGAGATTTTTTTAGAGGTTCAGCCGGAATTAAAAGATCTTTTGTGGCTGAATACTCAAGACTTTGGTTTAACACTTCACCTTGTGCAACGTTGTCTACCGAACTTTGATTTTGATTATCACATCGCCATCATGAGTTTAGCGTATGTTTTT
>CBDVDN010000201.1:0-2872 GCA_965372775.1 uncultured Gammaproteobacteria bacterium | reverse complement strand
AAGCGTTTGAAACAAATTCTGCAGCGACGGATGCAGCTCAAGGAATCCAACTAAAACGATATGTGAGGGAACTTTTAAAGATTCCTGAAAAAACCGCTCACAAATTTTTTCCGGTAAACTCGCACGATCTATCTGTTTATTTGTCTGACAATACTGTTCAAACCTTACAGCACTTTTCAAAAACCAACGTGTTTTAGGACTATCATATTGGCTCAATACATCACTATCAACGCACCATGCTTTCAACAAGCACCAAGCTTTTTGAGCCTTATCGGCGGTAATGGCAGTATTTAATAATACGCAATCATTCGACTGATCAACAACTTTCTCCCAAACGACTTTTTCTTGTTCACTATTAAGCAATATCAGTGGCGCACCAATACTTTGCACTTCACAATCCTCCCAACATCTTTTCAGCCAGCTATCGAGCGGAAGCACATCAAGCGTCTGCCAAACAATCTGCCCTTGTAAAACACAATAATCGTGATACGCTTCAGACAAACTTTTCGCAAGTCGCTTATTCGCTGTTAAAATTAAACTGTCATTTTGTAACATTTTAAACATTATGTTTCAAATTTTTGTAAAAAAGTAAAATTATTTGCTTGACAGTTTAACCTAAACAAGATGAGTTGTGCACATTTTTATAATTCACAGTATAAAAAAGCCATATTATTATGTTTTTCTCCGCGCTATGACACGGTTAACCGGCAACCCCATTGATAAATAAAAGAAAATTGGTTTGCGGAAATTTTGATCTATTTAACTTCCCCCGTGAACGCATACGGCTGCGAAAGAAATTTCCAAGTGTTTTACACAGAGTTATCCACAGATTTTGTGGATAATTTTTCTGCTGTTAAAAAACAACGAGTTAAAGTCAGAAGACAGAAGTCAGAAAAAATCCGCCAGCCAAAGCAGAAAAATCTGCTCTTCATCATCTGCACCCTTTTTCTAAAAAAATCCACCCTCTGCCCCCCCAAATCAAAAATTTGAAATTTTCTGTTGACAATTTAACCGCATATGCGATATAAAAGTCTCTTTCTTTTTGTAAAAACAAACGGGAACAACTTTAAAGCGAAAATATACCTCGCGCGAGGTATAACTAATCGCATTTCAAGCCGCATCCCAAACAAACATCATGGAGATGTCTAATATGAACAATAATCAAATGTTGCAAGACGAGTTTCTTATCACCATACGTGAACAGCGGGCGCCTGTATCTATATACTTATTAAATGGCATTAGATTACAAGGACTAATAAGCTCTTTCGACAAATACAGCATCACATTAAAAGATTCTATAACACAATTAATATACAAACATGCGATTTCAACGATTGTTCCAATCAACAGCGATCCATTGTCTGGAACATGTTATGAAGAAACGCAACCAACAAGAGTTTAAATTTATTGGGTACCGTTCAAATCAGGGTAACGCTTTCATTTTCGAAAAACTGCCGGAAATCTTTATGTTTGTTGACTCTCAGACAGATCATGCCAGACAAAAGTGTTACCTTATATTACCCTGATTTGAACGGTATCAAAGTTTTGACGTGTGCAGAGATACGTCTTAAATCACTAAAACAAATACCTAATGCCAACACCGATAGCAGTTGATCCAGAATTACTGGAATGATATAAGCCAAAACATCCGGAGCGATGGTGGACTCTATATAATATTTGTATGTTCGGGTGAGAAGGCAAGGCAAATGCCATTTCAAACATTAAAAAGTTGTTGAATCGTTTAGCGTCTTTATCATGCCATGCGGTGCGCAGTTCTCGTGCTGGCACATCTGATACATAAGAAACGCCTTCACCGATGCTAAATGTAGTTAGTAAGTATTTTTTCCAAGGAACATTAGACCAGTCTAGTCTAAAAAAAGTATTTACTTCATAAATATTACCTTGAGGATCATCTTGATAGGTGCCGTTTAATGCAACGCTAAATTTTGCACCGACATAACGTGAAGCCCTGCTGATTATATTCTCAGGCGCTAATTGATAAGAAATTTCTGCAGAGTAAAGCACAGCTTCGTGTGTATCGATATTAAACTGCAAGACCTGATTTAACAACTTGGTTGACATCCTCCCCCAATAAAAAGATAGCCCCCATGGACTGCTTGTATCCACCAGAGGTTGTTTTTCATTGGGTTGTTTTTTTACATCTGTATTATATCCAATCGGCGTAAGATCACGAACTGGTGCAGCCATAGTGGTTGTGTTTAAAACGAGGATAAAAGCAGTAAAAAGAAAGAATAATAAAGTGTTGTTTTTCATGTTTGTGCCTTGATTGTTGTTAAAACAGAAAGCTGCCCATTTTAATAAAATAAGGCAATAAGATCAAATATTTTTCAAAGGTAGGGTGCGATTTTGCTCAAATAAAAAACAAAATGGTGCAAATTCAATTTTGTTAATCTTGCTATAAAATTATTCTGTTATCCTTGTAGGCAATATTGGATAGCTAAACATTATCAGGTTTTGTTTCTTAGCCTAAATTTTGCACAAACCGCTGTTTGATAAATCACATATTTCAGATATTATTGCTTTTTTATTTCCCAATTCTGAAAAAGGTTTATCAACATGCCAAATAAATATCTTGAGCGTAAAGGAATAGCAGTTCCCAAACAAAAATACAAAGTGACAAATTGGACGGAATATAGTAATTCATTAAAGCGCAGAGGGGATATAGAAATATGTATGTCCGATGAGGCGATAGAGATCTGGTATCATAAGGATCAAAGTCAGGATGGCAGCGGAAAGCAAGAGGAATACACGGATTTTGCAATTAAGACATGTCATGAGATACGCAAAGTGTTTCATCTTCCATTAAGACAAAGCGTTGGATTTATTGATTCGATATTTCGGATATAAGGGT
>CBDVDN010000200.1:0-2918 GCA_965372775.1 uncultured Gammaproteobacteria bacterium | reverse complement strand
TGGTATAACGTTAGAAACGATTCCCCATTCTACAGGCTATTTAAAAATTCCAGTGCAGCACGCTTTACAAAATATTATTAACAAACATGCGGGTTTAAACATAGGCATAAATTGGGCAGGAAGTAAACTACATAAAAATGACAAAAATCGTTCTATAAAATTCGAATATCTACAGCCCCTTTGGGATTTACAACATAACATACCACATCTACACTTTTATAGCTTACAATATGGCAAATCAGCAACTGACATAAAAAACATAACCAATCCACTGATAGATTTATTGCCCCATATTAACAATTTATTTGATACAGCAATCTTAATTGATCAATTAGATTTAATTATCACCGTAGACACAGCTCTTGCCCACCTGTCTGGTGCGATGAATAAACCCACATGGGTATTATTACCTTTTGCCCCTGACTTTCGCTGGTTATTAAATAGAACAGATAGTCCGTGGTATAGCAGTATCAGACTGTTTCGTCAATCAAGTGCTCAAAATTGGCAATCAGCACTAACTGACGTTTGTTCTAGCTTATCGAATTCTGACATATTAAAACAATAGGATCAAAATAATGTTCACAACAGATGACACATTACAAATTATGGCATATGAACTGCAAACAATGGGTATGCATTTAACCATTTTATCCAATTTTATTAATGCATGTCCATTTTTGATCATTAAAAATGGAATGAAATTATTTGAAACAACAAAAGCAGAATATACACGATATCATGCTATACATGCCCAATTAACACAAGCTGATGGAAAAACAGATGAAGAAAAAGTACCCGATCTATTGGATTTTAAAAAACCACGAGAAGCAAGTGGCGATTATTTGCTTGATTTATTTAAGAATATTTTGAACAAATTATCTCATCAACAAATAATACACAATTTAATAACTTTGCGTGACACAATAACCCAATTTAAAACCATTTTTCGGCATATATATAATAAATCAACTTTAGATGCTGTGACGATAAGAGATGTTGACAACTATTTTACAACAAAAATAACACATGTACAAATACTAAACAGGCTAACTGTCGCTATTCATGCCTTGCGAAAAACGAGTCTTAAACATTTTGATAGGAATCAATTAGAAATCAATGGCAAATTATACAAATCTCTTGGAAAAGATGATGCTAAAGCTTGTCTCAATATACAGTATGGACTTTATGCATTACAAGAGAGCGTGGAAAAATTCAACTTTGTGCAGATTAACCTACAACCGACTGTTTATCCAATAGATGAATATTTATCTAAAGAAAATTATACGGACATTGCTTTATATGCAACATTATTCAAATCAGAATATGTTAGTGATGCGTTACGTTGTCACTATAATTTAATGATAATACATCATGCCAATATTCGAGAGAAGTTGATATTTCTAAAAAGACATCTTAAAGGATCGTTTGATACTTTTTTTAGATTATTACGCATAACACATCTTTATAATGATTGGCGACAAACACTCATCCAGCAATCAGCCGCACTCTTGCAAAAAAATGCTGGATTATCTAAATCTATTTTTATTAAACGCTTGCTTACATCAGGGAAAAAAACAATTTTAAAGCAGAGTTTTGAACATCAAAAGGCATCAATCATCATACAAACCCTCTATAGCATTTTAAAAAGAGAATTAGCTAAAAATAAGCGCAAAGAGGATATTTTATCTGATCTTAGAAAAGAAAAAGCTACGTTGTGTAGAAATATTGATCAAGCAGAGCACCAATTAACTCAAAAAGAAACGAATCTACAGGCTATATTATCAACATTGATTTTAAGTGTAACAGATCAACCAATCTATCAACTAGGTTATTTAACCCAGAGTCTTGGTATGCATCTGTCGGATAAAGTTCCATGGTTGCCGATTTTAGGTGAAAAACTTGAAGAAGGATTTGCTGAAAAATGGCAACATGCGCAAGGCATGTCATTTTTTGTACTATCGTTTTTAATAGCAAATTGGTTTAATTATTCGTATCATTTTATTTCCTCACTCAATCGATTTTTATTTTCACAAACGAATTGGCTCATCAAAAGTGGTCATTATATTGATACTGCAATGCAATATACTCTAATACCTTGTTTAAATAAGCTTAAAGAAATTGTTCCGGATTATATGAATAACACATTTATATGGCTAAAGAATTTTGTACGTTTTGATGAGATCGGCTTATTAGAAAAAGAGAGACTATTACAGTGGTTATCTGGTTTGGTGATTAATCTCATTACCGCTAGAGAAAATATTGTGGCAAATATTATGGGTTACACCGCGGCAACTGGTTGTGCAGATGGTGCAAGAAGGCTTGTAGAATATGGTTGTGATGGTATTGGATTAGATAAAAAAATAACGCACGGTATAAGCACGTTTGCACACATGGCCGTCTATCCTTATGCCTATAGATTTGGGTTTATGACAGGACATTACATAGCACCGCGAAAGTTATATGATGATGAAATAACTCCTGCTAATGCCTTGAAAATATTTGGTTTACATGGTTCTCCTACAAAATCCAACATTCAAAAACGGTATCATCAATTATCAAAAGCCAATCACCCAGATCGATGTAAATTAAATAAGAATTGCGATACGGCCGAAGACCGAACAATCGAAATAAATAAAGCATATTCTGTACTTGCAAAGAAAAATTCATAGTGCTAGCATCCCCATTAACGATGATAATCAAACAGGAAGATTTGTGTGAATAAAAGGACAAAATGGAAAATAGGACAATCACAGTTTAGAACATTATGTTTAAAAAAGGATAGCGCAGAATGCTGTTATGTAATCGCTATGTATAATACTCCCCAAAATTCAGACCACGAGCTAAGATATAATCCTCACTGATAGTAGAGGTACAAAATGTCAAATATCAGGAAAAAGCACAGTGCTGATTTTAAAGCG
>CBDVDN010000199.1:0-2929 GCA_965372775.1 uncultured Gammaproteobacteria bacterium | reverse complement strand
GTGTTTTATATGCAAAATATTTTTCTAATAAACCGCAGAGCCGTACGAGCAGTTTGGGGCTTTATAAGACGGGTGTTCCTTATAAGGGGAAACATGGGGATTCACTTAGATTGCATGGATTAGAGCAGGGATATAATGATAAAGCTTTTAGCCGTTCTGTTGTCGTTCATGGCGCATGGTATATCAGTGAAGAGTTTATAAAAAAATATGGGCGAATTGGTCGGAGTTGGGGATGTCCGGCTGTGAAAATGACGCTTGCCAAACCCATTGTTAATCTTATAAAGCATGGTTCTTTGTTGTTAATTTATTATCCAAACAATATGTGGATGAGTAGTTCTAAGTTTTTGAACTGTTGAGTTTAATGATCGACAAGAGGGAGTGATCATGAAAAAAGTATTTATATTATTTTTAACGTGTTTGTTAATTTTATTTTCGTCGTTTATTTTTGGGCAGAAAAAACAAGCAATGGGTGATGTATTTGAGCTTCAAAAGCCGATTAAATTTTTATTTGTTGATACGGATAACGATGATATTTTTGACGCAGATGAGTCTTTGGTTGTTATGTCAGCCGCTGATTACGTTAAAGTGTTTAAGCGAAAACCGCCGTTAGAAAGGATGCTGCGTAGTCAGGTTAAGGATACGGAATTTATTGTTTTGGAGCAAAGTGATTTTGATAGCATGGATACTAACGGAGATGCTATGATTACATCCGCGGATGAAGGGACGGCGTTATATGCCGTTTATTTTGTGCGAGTTGAAGGACATATTGATGGCGCATTAATTGCGACAGAAGCAGAAATGGTTGATATGGGGAAATTGAAAGGTATTGTGCTGCATACTAATAGCATACCAAAGGAGCAATTTCAAACTGAGAACGAAACACATTTTATGAATGGCGGTGAAGTGCAAATAAAATCAACAAAGGAAAAAATGCCGTGGGTTGGGTTATAGTAAATCACCACTGACTAATAACAATTCGTAAGCTTAATTGAGGCGCAGTCAGGAAAATTTTATTAGGCAAGTCAACTTTATTAACAGCGGTATAGCCTAAATATTGGATTTTCCAATGCGCTTGTTCCAGTCTAATTAAGTGATGATAGACGTCAAAGTATTTTTTAGAAGCCGAATTCGGTACCGGCAATCCTCGAATCCAGTAATGTAAATCTGAAATAGGCAGATGCCAGCCAAGTTGTTTTTGTAATAATTGTTCAGGGCTTTTAGCAGTAAATACTTGATGCTTTGTTGTTTTTAATCTTACGTATCCTTTTTGTCCGCGAATTGCGACTGCGCCGATGCCCAGTGGTCCAAATAAATTGATAAGATAATGCGATCGATGTTGCTGCCAATTCAGTGAAGCAGAAAAAGATTTCTGTGGTGTTTTAATCCCTATAGCACCCTGAATATACCAAGTCTGGATTTTTTGTAGTTGTTTTTGGCGGGCTGTCCAGTTTATATGGTGGTTCATGGGGGCTTGTCGTGCGGGTATCGCAGCGCATGCGCTTAAAAAGCATATAATTGGCAGCGCGATTGATTGTAATAGTTTAATCATAGCGAGAAATTGCATTTTGATACAAAAATATTCATTTTTTGCTATTATGATCGTGGTTATTGGGAATATCAACAAATAAAGGTAAGTATGAAATTATCGATTCAAAAAAAATTAACAGATTTAGCTGAGCGTTATAATGAACTGAGCAATCTGCTCAGCGATCCCGAGATTATTAACGATCAAAACCGGTTTCGCGAATATTCGAAAGAATATGCGCGATTAGAGCCAGTAGTGATATGTTTTAAGAATTATCAAAAAGCGAAAGAAACAGAGCAAAACGCACAAGAATTATTAAAAGATGATGATGCGCAAATGCGTGAATTAGCTAGCGAAGAATTAAAAGAAGCACAGCAGCAAATGGAAACGTTAGAACAGGATTTGCGATTATTATTATTGCCGCAAGATCCCAGCGACACAAAAGATGTTTTTTTAGAGATTCGAGCTGGAACGGGCGGAGATGAAGCCGCGATTTTTGCCGGCGATTTATTTCGAATGTATTTGCGCTATGCCGAACTCAAAGGCTGGATGGCGGAAGTTATCAGTAGCAGTTTAGGCGAACATGGCGGATATAAAGAAGTCATTGCGCGATTGAAAGGGAAAAATGTTTATTCAAGATTGAAGTTTGAGTCTGGTGCGCACCGTGTTCAGCGTGTGCCGGAAACTGAATCTCAAGGAAGAATACATACATCAGCTTGTACAGTTGCGGTTATGCCTGAAGCAGATGAAGTTGATGGTGTTGACATTGATTCGACTGATTTACGGATTGATCCATTTAGAGCATCCGGCGCAGGTGGGCAGCATGTTAATAAAACAGATTCCGCTATTCGTATAACACATATTCCGTCAGGGGTTGTTGTTGAATGTCAGGATGAACGATCTCAGCATAAAAATCGATCCAAAGCGATGTCTTTATTGAAAGCGAAGTTATTATCGGCAAAACGTGAAAAGCAACAGGCGGAACAAGCGGAAACGCGGCGTAATTTGGTCGGGAGCGGAGATCGTTCGGAGCGAATTCGTACTTATAATTTTCCGCAAGGACGTGTAACAGATCATCGCATTAATTTGACTTTGTATAAGCTTATAGATGTCATGGCGGGAAGTTTAGATCAAATAATTGAACCATTAATTCAAGAACATCAGGCTGATTTATTAGCAGCTGCTGCTGGAGTATAATTGATGGTTCAGCCAAGGGTTAAGCAGTTCTTGTTAAAAGCGAAAGATCAACTTTCCTCATCGCCAACACCTAGTTTGGATGCGGAAGTTATATTGAGCCATGTTTTGGGAAAGCCCCGAGCCTATTTATATGCTTGGCCGGAAAAATTATTAACTTCTTGTCAAATTGAGCATTTGGATAAATTAATAGATGAACGTAAAAAGGGC
>CBDVDN010000198.1:0-2933 GCA_965372775.1 uncultured Gammaproteobacteria bacterium | reverse complement strand
TTAAATTATTGTTTAATATTTAAAAAAATGTCGTGCGTTATTTTTCATAAATACCGATATTATTTTTTATCATTTTTAATGATAATTAGATTTTTCTTGACAGAAAAACCAGTCTAATTAAAGACAAATAAATACAGGAAGATCTATTAATATCGCAAGTTATAAATTAATCTGCGTCGTCAGATCGATGCTTCTAACTTCCGTGATAGAAAATTGTTTTTATTATGAATGGTTGTTTTTATTGAAGGGATGAACTCGATTCGTGAGTTCGAGAAAGATAATATAAGAATTAATTTTCTTTGTCACGCATTTTTTTAAAATTTAATCTATAGATTTTTTGGGCATCCGCGTAAAGAGGGATAAAATGAGCAAATAACGGCCAGCCAAAAGCCTTGAAACCCTATAGCTAAGCCATTTCCGCAAATAATGAGTGTGCTCCAATTTACGCTGATGCTCAAAAACACCTACCAGGACTCAGTTATGCGAAATGCTAAGATGCAAGAAGCAGCTTGATGACCCCCCGCTTTTTAGTGCTCTCCATATTAATATCCCAAAGCAAGCTGATCCAGCATATCAGGTCCTTTTTCGCGACCCACTTCTTGATAAATTTCAAGAATAGCTTCATAAGCACCCACACCACCGACTAAATCCCAAAATTCTTTACCAAGCAAAATCTCATTCGCTAAATCCATATAATTAACAACAAAAGAGTGTTTGTAGGTGTCTTTCTGTGTGCCATAAGGATTGTACGCTGTTGCATAATATGCTTTAACACTCGAATGCTTTTTGTGCATTATGCCTTGAATTTGCAGTAATCTTCCTGTTGCTTCTAAACATTGCCCTTTGTTGGGTTTTGGGCTTTTTATTTCTATAAAAATCTCCTTTCCATCTTTTTGCTCAATATACAAATCAGCTATGCTTGTTCGTTCTTCGCTTTCACCATCTCCTGCAATTTTGACTACCTCTTCTACAAATTTTGGATAACTTGATTTCATTTTGCTAGATCCAATATTGCTCGTAATTTCTTCTATTTTTTTTATGGCTGCGAGCGATATTTGCCCTGTTACACGACATCCTCTTTCGGCATATTTATGATTATCAATCGCGATCAAGCGAGCGCATTCTTCAAAAGTAGTCCCAAGCTTCGTGGAAAACGATCTCTCAAATTCTGATATTTTCAATAACCCATCCGGCAACAAAGATTCATGAAATGGTTTAAGATCGCCTATTTTAGATTCACTACGTAGTGGTCTTAAGTCCTTAGGATTAAATCCATTTTCGGTTTTTTCATCTATCATCCCCTGAATAAATCCCTCAAGATATCCTTTGATTTTTTGTTTCGTGTGCTTTGTGATCATGCTTTCTTCCAAATTAAAATGCTTTCATAAAACGCACCATTACGCCTTCCTGTACGTCGATTTACGTGGCGCTCGATTCTGCCAATTGATTTGCAACCAACCTGTGAAGGATCATATAAATTATGCTGGTCGTTTACAACAACCACTATAATCCCATCTTTAGACATAGATTCTCGTGTGTGTAAAAATACTTGGTTTATGCCCTCAATGTATTTTTTTTGTGCTACTTTTGATCTTCCTCTTTTAGCAGATCCAATCTCTTGTTTTTCATTGTTCTCCAAACCGAGTAATTCATAAGCATATTTGTGTTGTTCATGGTAATCAATCAAACCAATATATGGCGGAGAAGTGATAACCATATCAATTCCCTTTGGTAAATTTACTGTTCTTGAATCCCCATGAATTACCTTAACTTCGGTATTTTTTTTGATTTGATCATATTCTTTTATTCTTCTTAACGTGTCTATCGAATAGCGTCTTAAAAACTTATATGCTTCCTGTACCGGAGCACAAATTCGCCCATGTTTATAGCACTGATAAGGCTTTTTCTGCGGCTTCTTTGGAAAATCTAAATCATAGTGTGTAACTAGCCTAGCAGAACGTGCAGAGCGAGAAAGAATTATTTTTAATAAATCTTGATATGTATAATCTTGAATTAGGTGCTTATAACACAAAAGCTCTTTTCTGGTTTGTAAAGCAAACCATTCTTTAAGATATTTATTATTAGATGTAAACAATTTGTTTGCTTTTCCTTTTTTTGAAAAATCTTCTCTATGCTTTGATAGTTTTTCTAAAATATCGTAAATTTCCCAATCTAATTGCTCAAGATCATACTCATCTGTTTTTGCTTTTGAAAGCAACACATTGAATATTGAAATATCCGCTCCAATTGAATCAATGCCTAATGCGCGCGCTTCTACCATTGTTGTCCCTGAACCACAAAAAGGGTCATAAACTAATTTTGGCTTAAATTTTCTTAGAAAAATTTCTGCTAACTGCGGAACAAATTTACCCATGTACGGGTGCAGTCTATGCACGTGTTTTGTGCGCAATTTTTCGGGCAAATCTTTTTCTCGCCAATTTAAATTGAACGAGTTTAAATTTGTGCGAGAATTAACCTTCGCAAAATCCGTCAAAGGGGTTCGCTTGTATTGCTGTGCTATTTTGTGGGCTACTTTATTGTCATACATATTTTATTTAACCAAATACTTAAATATAGATCAAGGTTTTGACCATCTTCTCAACACTATAAAATGGTAAATTTTGAACAATACCGCTGGAGTACTAGTTGAAGCTTATTGTAACGTGATGTGGCTTGTTGTAAACGGATTTTCGGTATTTTGTAGGGGCAATTTAGAAATGTCCCCTTTTAATTATGATATCCTCTTGTTTTATTGAAATAACAAGAGGTTAAAAAATGGGAGATATTTTAAAAATGAGCCAAAAAGAAATAACCCGATTAGACCTAATCCAAAAGGTTATAAACGGTGCTTTGAGCAAGAAAGACGTAGCCAAGCGGCTGAATCGTAAACGCCGAACGAATTACGTCCTTTCACCCGCGGTAAATTTTTAGGA
>CBDVDN010000197.1:0-2951 GCA_965372775.1 uncultured Gammaproteobacteria bacterium | reverse complement strand
CCATATGGCGCGTATACAAATAACGGATCAAGAAATAGATCAGTATAGAGGGCTAAATGATATTCTCGAATTGATCGAGAAAATTCACCATCTTGATACAGGTGATATTGAACCGATGGCGCATCCGCTCGATATACTTCAGCCTGTTCGTGATGATATTGTTACCGAATCAAACAAGCGGGAACAGTTTCAGGCTATTGCGCCAAAAACTGAAGCCGGACTTTATTTAGTTCCAGAAGTTATTGAAGTTATTGAATAAATAGGAAAAAATGATGCACAATAAAACGATTGCCGAACTTTCTAAAAGCTTACATGAGCGGGAATTTTCAAGTACAGAATTGACTCAGCACTTTCTTGAGCGCATTAAAAAATCAAATCCGGAGATTAATGCTTTTATTACTGTCACGGAAGAACAAGCATTAGCCGATGCGCGTGCAGCAGACGAAAAGCTTGCTTCCGGACAAGCTGGTTCTTTAACCGGTATTCCGATAGCGCATAAAGATATACTTTGTACAAAAGGTATTAAAACAAGCTGTGGTTCAAAAATGCTTGATAATTTTATTGCGCCTTATGACGCGACTGTGGTGAAAAAATTTAAAGAAGCGCATATGGTAATGCTTGGTAAAACCAATTGTGATGAATTTGCAATGGGTTCTTCTAATGAGACAAGTTTTTATGGAGCAGTAAAAAATCCGCATGATTTAGAAAGATCCTCGGGCGGTTCTTCTGGCGGTTCTGCTGCTGCTGTTGCGGCGCAGCTGGTGCCGGGTGCAACAGGTACCGATACAGGCGGTTCTATTCGTCAGCCGGCTTCGCTTACTGGAACGGTTGGTCTCAAGCCGACTTATGGTCGCGTATCGCGTTTTGGACTGATCGCTTTTGCTTCAAGTCTTGATCAGGCTGGATTATTTGCACAAACTGCAGAAGATATAGCATTAATGCTTAATGTTATGGCGGGTTATGATCCACAAGATTCGACTTCTGTTGATCGTCCTGTTCCGAATTATACGACAGACTTGAATAAATCAATTAAAGGGTTGCGAATTGGGCTACCGAAAGAATATTTTAATGAAAAATTGAATTCAAAAATCGCTGAAATCGTACATAAAGGAGCAAAACGATTAGAAAGTTTTGGGGCATCGCTGCATGACATCAGCCTGCCGAACGTCGATTTAGCTATTCCAGTTTATTATGTGATTGCACCGGCTGAGTGTTCTTCCAATCTTGCGCGTTATGATGGCGTTCGATATGGTTATCGATGTGATGACCCAAAAGACTTGCAAGATTTATATGAACGATCCCGCAGCGAAGGATTTGGTGATGAAGTTAAGCATCGAATTATGATTGGGACTCATGTATTGTCGTCCGGTTATTACGATGCCTATTACGGGCAAGCTCAAAAGGTTCGTCGACTTATTGTGGAAGACTATCAAAATGCGTTTGAACAAGTAGACGTTATTTTAAGTCCGACATCACCAACGACTGCGTTTAAGCTTAATAGTTTGCATAACGATCGTGTCAATGAATACTTAGAGGATATTTTTACAGTGACAGCTAATCTAGCTGGATTGCCGGCTATATCCATTCCGGCAGGGATAGATGATGGTTTGCCTGTTGGGATGCAATTGATGGGAAAACATTTTGATGAATCATTATTGTTAAATGTTGCGCATCAGTTTGAACGAGGAGAAGAATAATATGGAATGGGAAGCTGTGATAGGGCTTGAGGTTCACGCACAATTAAAAACAAAAAGTAAGATATTTTCTGGTGCGTCGACAGCTTATGGCGCAGAACCTAATACGCAAGCTTGCGTGATTGATCTTGGCATGCCGGGTGTTCTGCCAGTATTAAACAAAGAAGCTGTTTTGATGGCGGTAAAGTTTGGTTTGGCGATCAATGCTGAAATTTATAATTATTCAACTTTCGCTAGGAAAAATTATTTTTATCCAGACTTGCCAAAAGGTTATCAGATTTCACAGCATAAACGCCCAATAGTGGGAGAGGCCGGTCATTTAACCATCACATTAAAAGACGGATCGGTAAAACGAATCGGCATCACTCGTGCGCATTTAGAAGAAGATTCTGGTAAATCCTTACATGAAAATTTTCATGGCATGACTGGTATTGATCTTAATCGTGCAGGCATTCCACTCTTAGAAATTGTTTCCGAACCGGATATGCGTTCTGCAAAAGAAGCGATTGCTTATCTAAAAGAATTGCATACTTTGGTGCGTTATCTTGGTATTTGTGATGGTAATATGCAGGAAGGCTCTTTTCGCTGTGATGCGAATGTTTCAGTGCGCCCAAAAGGCACAGAGCTGTTTGGTACGAGAACTGAACTCAAAAACATGAATTCTTTTCGTTATATAGAACGCGCGATTAATTATGAAATTCAACGACAGATTGAAGTACTCGAAAATAATGGCAAAGTTATTCAAGAAACGCGCTTATATGATGTTGATAAAAATGAAACGCGTACAATGCGGTTAAAAGAAGAACTGCATGATTATCGTTATTTTCCGGAGCCAGACTTATTATCAGTCGAATTGACTGATGCGATGATGGAAGAAGCGCATAAACAATTGCCAGAATTACCGAATCAAAAACGCGATCGATTTGTTAATGACTATAAATTGAATCTCTATGATGCGGGCATTTTAATTCATGATCAAAACATGGCAGATTATTTTGAATCTGTTGTTAAACACACCAATGCCGAACCGAAATTAGCCGCGAATTGGATTATTGGAGATTTGTCCGGTGCGCTGAATAAGGAAAAGTTAAACATTATTCGAAGTTCGATTACCGCCGAACAATTAGCTAACTTATTAAATCGCATTCACGATAAAACTATTTCTGGTAAAATTGCCAAAACAATTTTCGAAGCGATGTGGCAAAAAGAAGGGACAGCCGATGAAATCATCGAGAAAAAAAGCTTAAAACAAGTAAC
>CBDVDN010000196.1:0-2977 GCA_965372775.1 uncultured Gammaproteobacteria bacterium | reverse complement strand
CACCCTAACTTGACACTTTTTGAGATAATACTTGACGTCAAGATAGGGTATACCCCAACTTGACACTTTTTGTTTGCTCATCATTAGCTGATGATAAGGATTCAATTTTGTTTTTAACCCGTTCTTCAAGCTGCAACCTATATCCATCGCTTTTTGCAAATAATTTTAATGCTTTGATAGGGTCACTTCGAGAAATTGATAATCTATTCCCTATTCTACAATAGAAATTTTTGTTTTCAGCTCCACCGGAATAATCAAAATCTAACTCAATCATTTTATATCCTTTCCCTGTCTTATGAAAGTCAATAAAAAAAACTCCGCTTTTTTTTGATTTATCAACATCAAGTATAGTCAAATGCAATTTTTGTTCAAAAAAAAATGCCTATCTCAAAAGTGTCCGTAGCCTAAAATTAGTGGCATGTCTGTCGGAAAATATATTCAGATTTCCCAGATACTTTGTTTTTTTAGGCACGTTCTCGCAACTTCACAAAATTACGGACACTTTTGAGATAGGCATTCAAAAAAAGGTTTATTTTCGTTGCCCACCACCCTGTAATGTTTTTTGATTAAATGGATAGGTATTTTAGGTATGTCAGGTATGTTGGTATCGACTTTTTTAGGCATATTAAATTTCCTTATATCTTTTGCTGTAAATTTCCTTGACTTATGAACCAAATTAGCTATTCTAACAACCATCCCGCCTCATTGTGAGGCAGGACAGAAGATAGAATTTATTGAGCGACTCATTAAGTTTTATCCTACGAGCGTGGCATGAAGGTGCTAGAAACACCAACACACCACTAACCAAAGCCAACCTATCGAGAGGTCAACAATGGCTAAGCACATTCTAGCGAATTACAGGCTTTCAAGCAATAACGTTTGTTATTCTGTACATCGTGCCTCACAAACTCCCAGTATCAAGATACTTTCAAATACCTTTTTCTTTGCCTTTATCAAAGTTATTAATAACTTTGAGGATTACTTGCGCGCGTGATTTAGTAAATATTTCCGATCATGCGCGCTTGTGTGCTTTCCTAAGAATTAGGCATTTGTTTTGTATCCGAAAATTAGTTTGTGTTGTGCTATTCGCTAAATGCGCCATAAGGCGGGAAATGATGAATAAACAAAAAAGACCGCCATTCAATAAAAGAATAAAAAGTCTAAAATAAAAAACATCCAAATAAAAACAAACGTTAGAGGGTGCGGGTTTTGAAGGTTCACAGCCAGATTAATTCGCACCGCTAACAACAATCTCAAGAATAACCTAAATTTTTGACGAAAACAATTTTTTAAATAATTTCAGAATCTTATAACGGGTGATATCGTAATTTTCTGACAAGGAATTAATCTTTTTCTGATTGAATTTTAAAATAAGGTGCGAGTATAATAATTTCATTGTGTTAACTAATCACAATGAGGTGAAAAATGAACGAAACACAAAATACGCAAAATTCCTTTCTGTCTACAATCCAAAACAGTTAAATTCCCGTATCGATTTTTTTGATAAATGGGATTAAGCTGCAAGGGACGATCAAGGCATTTGATGAATATGTTGTGATGCTAAAAAGCAACATTGTTCAACAAATTTACCAACATAGTATTGCAACGATTGTTCCGGCATATGAGGTTTAACAATAAACTTTTTACAAAAGAGCGGGGAAGATAATGGACTTGAATTATTTAAAGCCAATACAACACAAGTATTTTACATTGATGGCAATGATATCTATTACCATGATGATAATAGCAATGGTGTTTACATTTAGGGTTATTCAGGTTGGTCCATTTGTTACGCCTGGCGCAGTGTTTATTTTTGCCATGACATACACCATGGCTGATATTATAACAGAAGTTTATGGGTTTAAGCTGGTAAGACAGGTTATATGGGCAACACTATTTTGTATTATTATGTTTAATTTATTAAGCTGGCTTTTGATATCTTTGCCTGTTCCTGATAATACCAACTATAATGTGGCTTATAACAAAGTTTTCGGACATAACTTTCACTTATTGCTTGGGTTTTCAGTATCTTTTATTTTAAGTGATTTCGTAAATGCTTACGCCCTCAATCGTTGGAGAATTTTATTAAAAGGGCGATTTTTTTGTTTAAGGAGTATTGCTTCATCTGCGGTGGGAGAAACGCTCTTTGGCATCATTGCTGCTGTACTCATTTATTCAGGGAGCATGTCGCCCCTAACCATCGTTAAATTAGTGGCTTCAACATGGGTATTTAAAATAGTAACGGCTATTGTTGTTGCATATCCAGCAACTATTGTAGTTGAGCTGCTACGTCGCACTGAAGGCATAGAAGCATCCGATTGTGATAATTTTAAAACATTAGAATTTTCTGAAGAAACTGATCGGTGATAGCCACATGACATATATTCTTAAAACAGGCAAGGAAGGTGCTGCAAGGTTAGAAAGTGTTAATGCTCTCTATGGCGAAAATAGCCAGCAATTGTTAAAAAAAATAGGTTTGCGTTCTGGAGCAAGAGTCGTGGATGTTGGCTGTGGTTCTGGGAAGATGATGGCTTGGCTTTCCGAGCAAATTGGCAAAAATGGAGATGTATTTGCTGTTGATTCGAGCGCTGAACAAATTTCATTGTCGAAGTCTTTAGCAAAGAAAAATGGCTTAAATAATATTAGTTTTTTAAACACTGAAGCAGAAAATCTATCTGCTCATGTTGAGGAAGTGGATCTAGTCTACGCTCGCTTGCTTTTGGTGCATAGCAAAAACCCAGTATCAATTTTAAAAGAGCTTGGGAGAGTGATAGCCAAAGGAGGCATTGTCGTTTGTGAAGAGCCGGTTACTTCAGCCAGCATATGTTTCCCATGTTCTGAAGCATTTGATAGACATTTGGAACTCTATTGTAAATATGGTGAATCTTGCGGGTTAAATTTTGATTTTGGAGAAAGTCTGCCGAATGTTGTTAGTGAAGCTGGATTAGAAATTCTAGGAATAGAAAAATCACAAAGA
>CBDVDN010000195.1:0-2978 GCA_965372775.1 uncultured Gammaproteobacteria bacterium | reverse complement strand
GAAACAGAAGAATAGCAAATTTGGTGAAAACTGTCAACAGAAGTTATGCTTCCAACGAGTATTGACGACTTCAGCGCCTTCATTAAAATATATGCAGATCAAGCCGAATAAATTCAATTTGCAACAACTTCATTAATCAAACATTTACCACACATTTTTTATAGGTTATTGAAAATATTTAACTTTTCCAATTGACGCCAATAATTATTCCTTATACGCTAATTCTTTTACAAAAAGAAAGCGTAAAAGGAAACATATGCTTATACCCGAACGTTCAAAAACAGAAACAACTATTGATACTATTATTGATAAAAATGTTGAGGAATTTTTAGCCCAACATAAGAAAGAAAATAAAGCCAAAATTGTAGGAGTATTATATCAGTATTTTAAAAAATTCAATCCCAACAGTTTTTTACATGACTATTCTAAAAATTCTTTGGCTAAAGAACTATCCAAAATCTCTGAAGGCAATAGAATAAATCTAATAATGCAAATTACCGCCGTTCTAAAACAGAAAATAGAACTAAATCATGAAAAAACCAAGGAACACGATCCTAGCATCCCAAATGCAGCACTATCGATAGCAAGAAATATTATCAAGGAAACAGTGCCGCTATATCCCCCAGCTACGCCGCCCACATTAAAAGCGATGAAACAGCACATATTTGCAACACTCGGCACACCAAAACCTTCAACGCCTTTAGATAAAGAAAAAGAAAACCCTACAATTACACCTGATTCCAACCATGTTTCCCGTAATCTTGAACCATATTTTAATAGCGCCGAAAGTCCAAAAAAAAATCCACCTCCTAAACCTTCACGTTGGAAAAGATTTAAAAACTGGTGGAAACGTTTATCGTGGTTTAAGCGCTTTTGTATTATAAGTTTAATTATTTTGACGTTAGCATCACTCGCCACAGGCATTGGCTTATGGGCAGCGCCTGTAAAAATAGCACTTATCTTTCACTGTTCGCATCATTTAATTGTACTAGAAGGCATCAAATACGCAGCATTCACTGTAGACGGCATATTAATTGTTGCGCCGATCAAACATGTTGTTTCTAAAAAACTTAAAAACTGCTTTGGCATTTCACCAAAGCATAACCAAGAAGATCAATCTTCTCAACCTCTCCCAAACTCTTCGCAAAAAAATGTATTATCGTTGTTGAAAAATAAAGTTGCGCCTAACAAAATAAAACAACAACAAAAACTATCAGATAAAAAAAAAGAAACACACGAAGAAAAACAAAATCAAGACATAAATAATCAACAACCCCAATCACTAAAACCTGATGTCGCCCCAAGACTTAACCGCAACCCTTTCCATTTTTAAAAACTGCTCTCGCCTGTTTGTTTAACAACACAACACCTGCACACCCATGCACATCGATGTCATTGAGCATAAAAATAACATGCTCTAGGATTTTAAAAATTTCGGCAAGATATTCTTCAACTGCTTTAACACTGCCCGGCAAGGCATAAATCTGTGTATTATTAGTAATGCCCGCAATACTTCTACTTAATAAGGCATTAGGATTTTTGCTGCCGAACCGAACACGTATATGTTCCATAATGCCCGGCATAAGTTTTTGACAAATACTTACGACAGTTTCTGTCGCAATATCTCTCGGACCAATGCCTGTACCGCCCAACGTAAAAATTACATCAAATTGATTATCAATCGCTTCACTCAATTTTTCTTTTAATAAATTAGCATCATCAGGCAAGAGTGCTTTTTCAATTTTAATATTCCAATGATGTGCCAATGTAAATGCACGAAGCAAAATATCCGCTTTCGATCCGGAACGATCTTCATATTCACCGGCGAACGCACGATCGCTTAATGTAATAAGCTGAACCTTCAAACATCTTGGCACATGCTGAACAGCATAACCTTTTTTAATTGTTCCCTCTTGGATTACACGGCAAAATATCCCCTCCTTCGGCATGACGCATTTCCCTGCCGATTGATAAACCGCACAGCCTTTACCATGACATTTCTTACCAATTTGCGTTACTTCTAAAATCACATCGCCAATATGAAAACTATCTAATAACAATATTTTTTTAAAATCAATACCGGAAATCGTAAGATTTTCAGCAAATGCGCCAAAATGGATATCAGCGTCAGTTTCTCGTTTAAAAATTTCAATGCTTTCTTGACTTAAAAGGCTCACCTGCCGATGCCATTTTCCTGCATGCGCATCACCCACAATTCCTTCATCATTTAATACAATCTCTTCAACAGGTTTTTTAATCGTTCCTTTCTTTTCTGAAATATTAACAGAAACAACTTTTCCAGAATTAGACATCTTCTTTAACCTTCTCGATTAATGTAATTTCACTGATACGCATTTTTTTATCCGCTGCCTTACACATATCATAAACTGCCAATAAAGCAACGCTGACCGCCGTCAGCGCTTCCATTTCAACGCCGGTTCTACCAATACACTTTACTGTGCTTTCCACTGTGAGACCATCATGCTTTACAGACAAGACCACATCGACTTTATCAAGCATTAAAGGATGACACAATGGAATTAAACGAGACGTCTCTTTAGCCGCCTGAATACCGGCGATTTGCGCAACACTTAACACATCGCCTTTTTTAAGCTGATTTTCTTTGATTAACTTGATTGTCTTTTCGGATAAAAAAATCATTCCGCGCGCACGGGCAATACGTCGTTGCGGCGTTTTATGCCCCACATCAACCATATTCGCTTTCCCTTCGCTATCCACATGAGAAAACTGTTTCATCTCACCCTCCAATCCGACTCATCATCGCTTGATCTTGACAAACGCCGCCGAATTTCGGCTTATCTGCAATCGCCTGTATCAATGCATCTTTTATACCAAATATTCGCACACTAAATCCACTATCCGAAAATAAACAAGGTCGAACCGTACCGTCACTCAGCAGCCGCAATCGATTACATTGCTGACAATTACCGCCTTGCCCGCCTTCGACGATAGAAAAA
>CBDVDN010000194.1:0-2979 GCA_965372775.1 uncultured Gammaproteobacteria bacterium | reverse complement strand
ATCTCCAACACATGAAGTCCTAATCGACGAATCAATTATCGGCTGGAAAGAATACGAAATGGAAGTTATTCGTGACAAAGAAGACAACTGTATCATTGTTTGTTCGATTGAAAATGTTGATCCGATGGGCATTCATACTGGCGATTCCATTACGGTCGCGCCCGCTCAAACCCTAACGGATAAAGAATATCAGCGCATGCGCGACGCATCGATTGCCGTACTTCGAGAAATTGGCATCGAAACGGGCGGCTCTAACGTACAGTTTGCTGTAAATCCCAAAGACGGACGCATGGTTGTTATTGAAATGAACCCCCGCGTATCTAGATCATCTGCGCTCGCATCTAAAGCAACAGGTTTTCCCATTGCCAAAGTCGCAACAAAATTAGCTATCGGCTATACCTTAAACGAATTAAAAAATGAAATCACTGATGGGCAAACTCCCGCCTCTTTCGAACCGGCTATCGACTATGTCGTCACAAAAATTCCAAGATTTAATTTTGAAAAATTCCCGCGCAGCGTCCCTAGATTAACCACTCAAATGAAATCTGTCGGAGAAGTCATGGCGATTGGACGCAGTTTTCAAGAATCTTTACAAAAAGCCTTGCGCGGATTAGAAATAGACGTTGATGGACTAGACCCTTTAATTGACTTAGAAACACCCAACATCTTCGACACTATTAATTACGAATTGCGCATGCCCGGCGCCGAACGATTATGGCATATCGCAAACGCCTTTCGCCTAAACTTATCACTAGAAGAAATTCACAAACTCACTCAAATTGACTCATGGTTTTTAATACAAATCGAAGACCTCGTTAAAACCGAAAAAAACTTAGACGGAAAATCTTTACAGAATTTAAACAAAACCGAACTCTATCATTTAAAGCGCAAAGGATTTTCCGATAGAAGATTAGCCGCATTACTCAAAACAACCGAACAAACTGTACGCAATTATCGACATAGCTTAAATATCAGACCTGTTTACAAGCGTGTTGATACCTGTGCTGCAGAATTTTCTACAACAACCAGCTTTCTTTATTCCACTTACGAAGAAGAATGTGAAGCCATGCCGACAAATCGAAAAAAAATCATGGTACTTGGCAGCGGGCCAAATCGTATCGGGCAAGGCATTGAATTTGACTATTGCTGCGTACACGCAGCAATAGCGATGCGCGAATCAGGTTACGAAACAATCATGGTGAACTGCAATCCAGAAACCGTCTCAACAGATTTTGATATTTCCGATCGTTTATATTTCGAACCGCTCACATTAGAAGACGTTCTAGAACTTATTGACTTAGAAAAACCGCAAGGCGTTATTGTTCAATACGGCGGACAAACGCCGCTCAAACTTGCCCGCGCCTTACATGCTGCTAATGTTCCGATTATCGGCACATCGACCGACGCCATCGATCGTGCGGAAGACCGCGAAAGATGTCAAAAACTCATTCAAAAATTAGACTTACTGCAGCCGCCGAACGGCACCATCCGCAGCGTAGAAGAAGGATTACGTTTAGCTGATGTTTTTGCTTATCCGCTCATTGTGCGCCCCTCTTATGTTTTAGGCGGCAGAGCTATGGAAGTCATACCGAACGCAAAAGAACTGCGCCGATATATGAACGAAGCACCCACCATATCACCTGAAAAACCGCTGCTCTTAGATTACTTCATCGACAATGCAACTGAAATTGATATTGATGCTGTCTGTGACGGCGAACAAGTGATTATTTGCGGCATTATGGAACATGTCGAACCAGCTGGCGTTCATTCCGGCGACTCTGCCTGCTGCTTTCCAGCAAATACTCTATCCGATGTCATTCAAAATGAAATCAAAGATAAAATTAAACAAATTGCTGTAGAACTTGGCGTAATCGGACTAATTAACGCACAATTTGCAATTTGTAACGACAATATTTACTTACTGGAAATTAATCCTCGCGCCTCACGAACGATTCCTTTTATTTCCAAAGCAACAGGCGTGTCGTGGGCAAAAATCGCATCGCGCTGTATGGTAGGCGAAACACTCGCTGCTCAAAACTGCACATCAGAAATTATTCCCAAACTCTATTTCATAAAAGAATCTGTCTTGCCTTTTCATCGCTTTCCAGGTGCTATACCTTTGCTAGGACCAGAAATGAAATCCACCGGTGAAGTCATGGGTATTGGCAAAACGTTTGATGAAGCCTATGCTAAAGCACAGTTCGGCGCAGGATTTAAAATGGCTCGCGTTCCCCGCTCTTATATTTTGATCAATGTATTAGATATTTCAAAAGCCGAAATAGAACAGCTCAAAAAAATCATATCAAAAACCGGCTATAAAATATTAGCACCGCCCAACCTATCCGATCGTTTAAATGAATACCACATTCCATTCACTCAAACAGATCAACTATGCGGTACACAATTTAATCTCATCAACTTACTCAAATCTGGAAAAATTCAACTTATTATTCATATTGATTCAAACAAACAGCTATCGACCAGCACGCTAAAACTATTAGAAAGCGCTATTCATTTTAAAGTGTTATATACTACAACTTTTCGAGGGACGCTCGCGCTCTTATCTGCACTCTCTCAAAAAGACTTAACTAATATTAGATGTTTACAGGAAATTAACGTAACTACTTAGTGTTTTTCGAGGGACACCCATTGCACTGTATTGGGCGACCGTAAAGATCGCCCCCACACGAAAAATTTGACTGGATCAAATTTTGACGCACGAAGTGCGTCGCGAAGCGATAAAATACAGGGATATATTTTATCAAAAATAAAATTTTAAATGCTTATTTGCTAGTATGTAAACTGCGCTTTAAAATTTTATTTTCCGCTTGAAGATACAGTGCTACTGGACGTCCTCACTAACCGAACAAATCAAAGCAATAAAGTTACAAATTAATGAGGAGTCTTAACATGGATCTTTTTGCCGTCACGATAACAATCCTTTTAGTCATGGATCCGCTAGGCAACACCCCTGTATTT
>CBDVDN010000193.1:0-3003 GCA_965372775.1 uncultured Gammaproteobacteria bacterium | reverse complement strand
CTTTCAATATCATGATTTGAATAAATATATTGTCAACACCTAAGTTCGAAACTTTGCCTCTTACCGCATGTTTCGGAATATATACTTATTTTCATTTTCCTTAAAATACTGTGCTGTCAACGGAAACAATTGATCAAACAAACCATAACGCTCCAAAAACGGAAATATTTTTATTGATTCGCCGCTATGAAAAACCTTAACCACCTCATCATAAAGGCGTGATGAAGAAATATTCTGCAATAAATGATTTGACTTAAAAATAGCTGTTTCTGTTTCTTGTTCTAACTCGAACCCCAATTTACCAGCAAATCGCGCCGCACGCAGCATTCGCACTGGATCCTCACAATACCGAACGTTCGGATCGCCAATCACATGCAATATTCTATGCTTAAGATCACGATATCCATCAACAAAATCGAGCAAAGCACCTTCCTCAACATCATAATAAATCGCATTAATTGTAAAATCACGACGCCAAGCATCCTGATCGATCGTCCCATAAACATTATCCCGAACAATCAAACCATCCCGAGTTCGCGCCTCATGGGGTTCACCTGTCTCATGACCGGCACGAAAAGTCGCAACTTCAATAATCTCTCGACCGAAAAAAATATGCGCCAGCCGAAACCGCCGCCCAATCAATCGACAATTACGAAATAGTTTCTTAAGCGCTTGGGGTCTCGCATCTGTTGCAATATCAAAATCTTTAGGTTTTCTCTTAAGCAGCAAATCTCTGATGCCGCCTCCAACAATATATGCCTGAAAACCATGTTCTTTCAAAGTTCGAATAATCTGCAGCGCGTGCTGATTAATCTGCTTTTTTGAAACACCGTGTTTAGACTTTGGAATAACGACAACTTCGGTTACTCTCTTAGGCTTTGCTTCCCTAGGACATTTTAAATTCTTATTAATGTCCCTTTCCTCTCATCTTCTAAAGCGGTTATAATAAGCGCCTATCATAACCAACTGCGCTCCCTTCGTCTAGTGGTTAGGACATCGCCCTCTCACGGCGGCAACACCGGTTCGAATCCGGTAGGGAGTACCAATTAATTCAATGAGTTACGGCAACTAATCAAACGGAAAAGTTTTTTTAGGTAAAATTTAGGTAACTCACGGTCGTGGAAGATAATGCGTTGGAAGCATCTTATATTTAGTCAAATTTAACAAAATCATGGGGTGGCGCATTTGGATATGTTGATATGCGGGAATCATGTTGGCATAAAAACACACTTTTAACTAAATATAAGATGCTTCCAGAACGTATTGATGAAAATTTTGATAAGGAACGTGTACGAAATAACTCCCGCATCTAACGCCCAGATGGCAGGTATATTTGGACGTTCTGATTGACAAATTCGTCTGGAACGAATTTGGACTCACGAAGTGCGCTGCTTCGCCGCGAAATACAGGGATGTATTTCATCAAAAAAACAACGCGCATAGTATCCCTATGTAAGTTGTTTTTTGATTGAAGAACGTTCAAAAATTTGACAGGATAAAATTTTGACGCGCGCAAGCGCCGCGAAACGATGAAATACATGGGCTAAACATGAAATCAATTAAAATTATCTTTTGGCTTTCCGTTTTATTCGGATCAGCAGGATTTATTTGTACAGATTTATATCTGCCGTCTTTGCCATCCATTGCACATCATTTTCATACAACCATTTCACTAACTCAATTATCGGTCGCAATTTTTGCACTAGGATACGGTATAGCCAGATTATTTTATGGCTTGATTTCCGATGCGGTCGGACGAAAAAAACCTTTAATTTTCGGACTATTTATTTGCTTAGCCGGTTGTCTTATCTGTCTATTTGCTCAAAACATTTATATCCTACTGGCTGGACGTCTTATACAAGGATTCGGCGGCGGCGGAAGTAATATTCTAGCAAGAATTATTTTGCGTGATCGGCTTGAAGGCTCAAAGTTAGCTAAATATAACTCTTACTATTCCATGGCTTGTGTTTCCTTAATGGCTTCCGCGCCGCTTTTGGGCGGATATTTACAACATTATTTTGACTGGCAAGCAAATTTTATTTTCTTATCGTTTTATACATTTTTCGCTTTGATGATCGGGATTTTCATTTTACCCGAAACTAACAAACATCGGCATAAGGATTTTTTAAAGCCAAGAATTTTAAAGTCAAACATCAAAACATTATTTAACACACAATCGTTTTTAACTTGTGCTGCAACATTACTCCTTGCTTACGGTGCTATGCTGGCTTGGCTAACAGCAGGTCCCGTGGTACTACAAAAAGTCATGGGCTTTACCCCTATCGAATTCGGCTGGACTGCTGCTATTGTTAGTGTTTGCTACATTATCGGAGCTTATTGTAACGGAAAATTTGTCAGCAAGTTTGGCATACAAAAAATGATTCGATTCGGAACCACCATAACATTTTTTTCCGGTCTGATTATGGTTTTATCTGCAACGCTTCATTACGTTAACCCTCAAATATTTATCCTTCCACTTATGGCTTCCGTATTCGGACTGAGCATGATCATTCCAAACGCCTATACCGGCGGCATGACGCCATTTCCTAAAATAGCCGGCATTGCCACAGCAATTCTCGGATCCATACAAATTCTAGGCGGATTTATCTGCAGCACAATTATTTCAATATTTCCAGATACAAATCAATTACCTGTCGGATTAACTTTTTTAACGAGTGGTCTATTAATTGTCATATTGTCCAAAAAACTAAAAAAGACGATTATTTAAAAAAATGAAATATAGCAAAGTAAATTAATTATGTTTCAATTCAAACTCAATAGAGAAAATACGATATTAGTCGTTTTTATACTAATCTCGCTAACGATTAGTTTGCTGCCTATTCACTATGGCTATTTTCGGAATGAGCTATATTACATTGCCTTAAGCAAACATTCATACCTCGCGCAGTCATAATTTGAGGTTTTTAGCTTGTTCTTTTTCGCCCTACGCTACGTTTAAATCTTGGGAATATGAGTAACTATTCCACGCGATTTAAACGTAGCG
>CBDVDN010000192.1:0-3019 GCA_965372775.1 uncultured Gammaproteobacteria bacterium | reverse complement strand
TTTTAGCACGGTCTTCCACACTGACAACCGCATTAACCGGCAAAAAATAATGAGCCGAAACCGATGTCCCCGTCCAGCACATGTCTTTTCCTTTGTTATCCACCAACTTAATCATCGGCTTAAGATCTTTGTCTTTTTTCGAAATACCGCGCAGCTTAGGATCAATAATGACGATGCTACTTAAACCAGTAATTTCATCCGTTTGTCTGTTTATCGTAACATCGTCAATCATGTCAACAAACTTAACCTTACCTTTTGCCTCACTAATAATGGGATGCGCATGGGGATCCCATGTAACAACCATCTGTCCAGCTTCTACTTTCACACCATCCGCAATGGATAATACCGCGCCATAAGGTAATTTATACCGTTCTTTTTCTCGCCCTTCCTGATCTAAAACAACCAGTTCACCAGAACGTGAAACCGCAATAAATCTATTTTTTGCTTGTTTAACGACTTTTAGATTATATAGTTTTACAACTCCGGAGGATTTTACCTGTACGCTATTAGCTGCGGTTGTTCGTGAGGCAGCGCCTCCGATATGGAAAGTACGCATAGTTAACTGCGTTCCAGGCTCACCGATTGACTGTGCGGCCATAACGCCTACAGCCTCTCCTACGTTAACTTTGTGCCCCCGGGCTAAATCACGCCCATAACAAGATGCACAAATGCCATGCCTCGCTTCACACGTAATAGCTGACCGTACTTTGATTTCATCAATACATAATTCTTCTAATTTATTAACCCAAGCTTCATCTAACAACGTCCCTGCTTCTATCGCAACTCCTTTAGCACCCGACAGCAAAACATCCTCCGCAACGACTCGTCCTAACACACGTTCTTTTAAAGGCTCCACAATATCTCCGCCTTCGATTAACGATGTTACAAACAAACCATCCGTCGTCCCGCAATCTGTTTCCATAATAACCAAGTCTTGCGCAACATCTACCAAACGACGAGTTAAGTAACCTGAATTAGCAGTTTTCAACGCTGTATCAGCCAACCCTTTTCTAGCACCATGTGTTGAAATAAAATATTGAAGAACATCTAATCCTTCTCGAAAGTTTGCTGTAATAGGCGTTTCGATAATAGAACCGTCCGGTTGCGCCATCAATCCCCGCATTCCAGCCAATTGACGAACCTGCACCGCCGAACCACGAGCGCCAGAATCAGCCATCATATGAATAGAATTAAATGATTCCTGCGTAACAACTTTCCCTTCTGCATTGGTAACAGATTCTGTCGCTAATTCCGCCATCATCGCTTTCCCAACTTGATCATTTGCACGCGACCAAATATCGATAACCGTATTATATCGCTCACTTTGCGTGAGTAATCCGGTAGAATACATCTTTTCAATTTCCTTAACCTCTGCTTCAGCTTTCTCAATAATTTTAGGCTTCTCCTTCGGTATAACAAGATCATTTATGCAAATCGATACACCGGCGCGCGTTGCATAGCGAAATCCAGTATACATTAATTGATCCGCAAATATGGCTGTTCCTTTTAAGCCAACTTTTCGATAACAAACATTAACCAAATGTGAAATTGCTTTCTTGTTAAGCACTCTATCAATTAAATTGAAAGGCAAACCATCTGGTAAAATTTCCGACAATAAAGCACGTCCAACTGTTGTTTCAAGAAGCTCTGTTGATGTACTTTCTTCATTGAGATTTTTTTTAGTAATTCGAACTTTTATCTTTGCATTTAAATCGACATACTTATGATCATAAGCACGATGGACTTCCGATACATTTGAAAAAATCATTCCTTCCCCGCGCGCATTAACTTTGTCACGCGTCATGCAGTATAACCCTAAAACAACATCTTGAGTGGGGACGATAATAGGCTCACCATTAGCTGGAGATAAAATATTATTAGTAGACATCATCAATGCCCGCGATTCCAGCTGCGCCTCAAGCGTTAACGGCACATGCACTGCCATTTGGTCACCATCAAAGTCAGCATTGAAAGCCGTACAAACCAAAGGATGCAGCTGAATGGCTTTCCCTTCAATTAACAAAGGTTCAAATGCCTGAATACCTAATCTATGCAGCGTTGGTGCGCGGTTAAGTAAGATCGGATGTTCACGAATAACTTCTTCAAGAATTGCCCAGACTTCCGGCAATTCTTTTTCAACCATTTTTTTAGCTGCCTTGATTGTGGAGGCCAAACCTCGAAATTGTAATTTACTGAAAATAAATGGTTTAAATAATTCTAATGCCATTTTTTTTGGCAAACCACATTGATATAACTTAAGTTTAGGACCCACCACGATGACAGAACGTCCAGAGTAATCAACTCTTTTTCCTAATAGATTTTGTCTGAATCGCCCTTGTTTTCCCTTGATCATATCAGACAATGATTTTAATGGGCGCTTATTTGAACCCGTAATGACTCGACCGCGACGTCCGTTATCTAATAAAGCATCAACTGATTCTTGAAGCATGCGTTTTTCATTGCGCACAATAATATCTGGAGCATTTAACTCTAACAACCGTCTTAATCGATTATTCCGATTGATCACCCGCCGATATAAATCATTCAGGTCAGACGTTGCAAAACGTCCTCCGTCTAACGGTACTAACGGACGAAGATCTGGCGGCAAAATAGGCAACACCGTCAAAATCATCCATTCAGGAATATTACCGGAGTTTATAAAAGATTCTATTAGCTTTAATCGTTTTGTGAACTTTTTTAATTTAGTTTCGGATTTAGTACCTTCCATTTCCACTCTGATGTTCTGAGCGGTTTCTTCTAAATCGACAGAACGCAAAAGGTCTTGAATAGCTTCAGCACCCATACGCGCATCAAATTCATCGCCATATTCTTCGATCGCATCAAGAAAAGCCTCATCGGTTAATAACTGACCGCGCTCGAGTTCTGTCATGCCCGGATCAACAACTACAAAAGCTTCAAAATATAAATGATCAAATTTTCAAAATATACTGATAATGTTTTGGTCATTTGAATTTAGAACATTAGAATTTGTTTAGAATTTAGTGCTTAGGATTTAGAA
>CBDVDN010000191.1:0-3023 GCA_965372775.1 uncultured Gammaproteobacteria bacterium | reverse complement strand
GCGGGAAATATACTAAATCGCTCGGCTGGAATTTTAAATGGTGGATTTTGGACAATGGGGAGTACCATAGCTATAGTGTGCCTGATATTGGTTAGTAAGCTACCGCCTTTAGGCGGTAGTAGTTGATTTTTAAATTTGAGAGGAAAAAAGGGAATGAAAAATTTTTTTATGTGTTTAGTATTTTTACTATTTTCAATAAGCACGTGTTATGCGAGCATGCATTTTACTATAACTAGTTATGTGCGGGATAAAATAAAGCTAACAGGTGATGCTTATGTTTCTAAAATGATTGGCGGAACGGGGCATCTTAGATTTAATAAGGATAAAAGGGAAACAGATTTAAATAAAAATCAATCTGTTTCTGCTGTAGCATGGAAAAGTGGAGGAGGTATTAAAGTATTTGATGGTTGGATAAAAGCGGAAAATGTTAAAACTAAGGCGGCTTGTCTTGTAAAATTTAACCAGGGTATAAATAATTTTGTATATTTCTACAGAGCATCTATTCAAGATAATTCTCCGTTATGTACACTTGAACATTCTGGTGGTGGAAAATATAAATTATCTTTCATTTATGTTTCCCAAGAAAAACCTTGTCATGAGAAATGACAATTAACGCTCCTTGATAACAATTAAGTGCTGATTCGAGTGCCATAATGCGGCTACCAATTTAAGGCGGGACACTTTTGCGCAAAAAAGTTACAGAGGGCTTATCAAAACTTACCCAAAAGCCTTGCTGTTATTGGTGTAGCGGCTAGTGGCGCTAAGTTGTTGATTATTCTAGGTGTCCCGCCTTAAATTGGTAGCCTGAATTTGGGTGCACGAAGTGCGCTGCTTCGCCGCGAAATACATGGACGTATTTCATCCATCTATATTCCAGAGTCATTAAAACAAAAGCAAATAGAGGGTTTATGCAATATGGATTCCCGTTTTCGCGGGAATGACAGGCTCTATACTCTTAACTCCTATTACAGAAACAGATTTTCTTCTGTTTGATGCTGTTGCCAGGCGGAGAGTATTTTTTTAAAGGCTTTTTGAGATGCGAAAAACATTTTTTCGATACGCTTTTTCTTTTTCTTATAGGTGATTTCATATAGGTCATGCGATTCGCTGGCTTGAAGCAAGTAATCATCGCTAGTTTTAAGTTCATCAATAAGATTTAGGTCTATTGCTCTTGTGCCGAACCAGAATTCTCCAGTAGAGACTTTTTCGATATCAACTTTGGGGCGATTTTGCTCAATAAATTCTTTAAAAAGTTTATGTATATCATTGATTTCTTGTTGAAATTTTTGCCTGTTCTCGTCTGTGTTCTCGCCAAAAACTGTTAGTGTTCTTTTGTACTTGCCGGCTGTAATTTGTTCAAAATCAATGTTATGTTTCTTTAGTAATCGATTAAAATTAGGCAGTTGTGCTAGGACGCCGATTGAACCGATAATAGCAAATGGTGCTGCTAATATACGATCAGCAACACAAGCCATTAAATATCCGCCGCTTGCAGCAACTTTATCAACAATAATTGTTAACGGAATTTCTTTATCTTTAATTCGACGTAGTTCAGAAGCGGCAAGACCATAGCTGTGTACCATGCCACCAGTGCTTTCTAAACGAACAACAACTTCATCTTCTTTGGGATCGGCAACGGTGAGAATAGCTGTAATTTCTTCACGAAGAGAAGAAACGGCAGAAGCTCGAATATCACCTTGAAAATTAATGACGAACATGCGGTTTTTGTGTTTTTTGGCAAGTTTTCGAGTTTTTCTCTCGGCTTTTTTGAGTTTTCTTCGTTCTGTTTTTTCGAGAATAGCATTATTGATCGTATCAGCTATTTCTTTGTATAACTTGTTAAGTTTACGTATAACAATTTTGGGTTTTTCTTTGCCTTTGGCTGTAATGGCAAATATGCCAGAGACAATGATAAGAATAGAAATGACTATAACTATGGCTTCTATTATGAAAACAATAAGCTGAATAAACGCATCAAGCATGAGGTAATGTCCTTGTGTTAATTAATTTGATGTGAATTTTACAGTAACTGTTTGTATAAGAAAAGAGAAAAATATTGTAAAAATTTTAGTCGCATAGTTTTTGCGGGTAGAGTAATATATATGTCTAATTTTTCGAACGCAGTATGTTGCGTTATTAAATAATTTTATTCCTATGATAAATCGTGTATTGATTATGGCAGGGGGGACGGGAGGACATGTATTCCCGGGTTTGGCCGTTGCAGAACTTTTGCGGGAACGTAATATTGATGTTGCGTGGCTGGGTTCAGTCCGCGGTTTGGAATCGCAAAAAATCCCTTCAGCCGGCATAAAGTTTTTTCGTATTTCGATTTCGGGTTGGCGCGGAAAAGGCGTGATGCGGTTTTTTCTTGTGCCGTTTCGTTTGTTGAAAGCTTTTTTTAAAGCGTTATGGATTATATGGCGTTTTAAGCCGGATGTTGTTTTAGGGATGGGCGGGTTTGTTAGCGGACCGGGCGGCATGGCTTGTTGGCTATTGCGAAAGCGTTTGATTATTCATGAACAAAATGCATTTCCAGGGCTTACAAATAAAATTTTATCGCATTTTGCTGAACGGACGTTAATCGGTTTTCCTAATGCGAAATCTATGCCGCGAACTTTATATGTTGGAAATCCGGTTCGGCAAGATATTGCGGCTGTATCTGCTCCTGAAAAACGCTTGAAGAATCGTTCTGGTTCGATGTGTTTGCTGATTGTTGGTGGCAGTCAGGGCGCTCGATCTTTTAATCAAATAATTCCAGAGGCAATTCGATTGTTTTCTGATACCATACAGCCAATGGTGTGGCATCAAACAGGTGTTCACTATTTAGATGAAACTAAAAAAGCTTATCAATCGTTTACGCAATGTGCAAAAATCGAACCGTTTATCAGCAATATGGCAGAGGCTTATGAGTGGGCTGATTTGATTGTTTGTCGTGCAGGCGCTTTGACAATTGCTGAGTTAAGCGCAGTGGGGTTGGCCGCGATATTGATTCCTTATCCTTATGCAGTAGACGATCATCAAAT
>CBDVDN010000190.1:0-3071 GCA_965372775.1 uncultured Gammaproteobacteria bacterium | reverse complement strand
GCGCCTGCGAATGAGAATCATTCTCATTTGCAAGCACAAAAAAAAAAAAAGCGGTCGCCCTGGAGTAGGAACGACCGCAAAAAGTATCAAGCATCAAACCAATAAAAACAATAGGCATTATTAAGAGCCATTCCGACACAAGTAGAATCTACAAAATCTGTAAATTCCAATCCAGTCATTTCAAAGTATTCGTGGGAATCATCATAAACAGTTATTTCCTGCTCAAAATCCAAAGCTATAGCCATAACAAAATGACCGTCACGAATAATGACTAAATCGCCCTCTCGCGGTTGTAACCTAACAAGTTGATCAAACATTAATCACCTTTATCTTAGTTGTGACTACAGAATTATAATCACAAGTAAAATGTAGCGCGGCTAGACTCTGCTAGCCGCGCGTTGTTTCGTGCCACCTATGACACGCTAAATACACGTCCAAATCATAGTATTAATTACCGGATTAATGGCTAGTAGCTGCTACGACCGCGAATTCCGTTAAGACCGCGCGCAACATCCTTAGGGGTCGCAAAATTGACTTCTGTAGGAATAATCCTGATCTGCTTAACACCAGAAAGATCAGCAGATTTAAGATCATCAACAAAATCAGCCGTTTCGCTCATATCCTTGAAATTGTAACCAATTCCACGATTACGACCGTAATAGCCTGCACCCTTAATGGTTGCAATGATGCGAACATATGAATAATCTGACATAAAACACCTATATGGTTGTAAAGAGAACCGCGCGGGACAATTCCCGCGCGGGGTCTATCCTTGGAGCTATTTGCCTATTTCCTCCTACGGGAAAATGAAATTGCATCTGGACGGTTTACCATCCTTGCGCGCAATCCAGATTGTTACGCAAGGCAAAAGGTTTATACAAAACCTTTTGGTATAGTTGGAATAATGGCAACCAATCCACAAAGAATGTGGATTGATCAGTATTCCCCATTTCATTCAGATTCTAATGATTCCGTAACAGAATCAATGATTTTCTGAATATCAGGATCAGTAATAAACTCTAAAATAGAGTCTATTAATTCACCTATTTCGTCATGGCTTAATTCTAGCTTTAAGCCATTTTCGTCAATTACAACTTTCATTGCAGTTCCTCGAAATGTTTGTGTGAATAGCAATCAGCACAAAACCAATTCCACACGTTAAGAGCAACACAGTACGCGCGGATTGTACCGCGCGCCCTGCAACATACAGAACACAAAGATATAACTTTCACTGTTTAGTCCACGTTTCGTCTAAATGAATCGCGCACCATAACAATGCAAATCGGATAGGGTCGCGAATAACCGCGACCCTCCGCATACTTTGCACCTGATCAGCAATTAAAGAATGTTTCAAGTATCACCTCGATTATTGCTATACCGGAATAGATAACTATCATAGAGCAGACAACTTCCATAAACTCACGCCGTGCTTTCATAATATCACCTAAGTTGTTGAAAATCCTGGCGATTGCTCGCCAGGATTTTGTGGGTTATGCTACCAAACGATTCCATTTAGTAGCGTCAATTGTCGGAATTCCGATTTCCATCATTCTATCTAAGACAATTCTAGCATCTTCAAAGAACATGGAAGTTAAGCAGAATTTAGCCCAACTTATACCCTGTTGATGTGCATACAATCTTAACTGAAATTCTTTAAGATCAGCATCATTCAAAGTACAACCGGATGGACGGTCAAGCATTACATGAAAAGGAATATCATTTTCCATGAAAAACTCGTAATCCCATTCCGACAAAACACGAGCAGTACAAATGATAATATTGCTACCTGCTTTGTAGTCATTCCGTAATGTACGGACTACAGGAAGCAACGAATCATTTAAACAATTCTCGCGGCTATTTTGCTCTATCCAGTATGGAAGATCAATTCCACCACCTTCAATAGCACGATACCTATGTTTAGAACAAACTACCGTCCCATCTAGGTCAAAGATAACATGTTGCATAATAAAACCTCACGTTATGGAAAGAACCGCGCGGGATAATTCCCGCGCGGATTAAATGACCGCGAATCCTAGATTGGTCTATACCAGTCTTTCACCTGATAATTGCGCCAGCTATAGGGCGTGATATGATTCAAGAGCCATTTAAATGACTTTCGTTTCAGTATCTTATCAAGCATTGGTTTTTCATAACCTAAGACATCTTCGAGCGCGGTATGCGGCTCATCAGGGATTGATATATCACCTAAAACAAACCGTGTCATACTTTCGGCATTAGTCCGGTAGGACATGTTTCCAAGAGCAGTACGATTTGTAAACAAATGATTATCAAGAACAAATTGCCTGTATTTTTTCGTTTCAGCATAGGCTGTTATACATGCAGACCATAAACAAAATCTACGATCAAAACAGTCTAAATTAATGCCAGTGTTCCGACACTTTGAAACGTCAAAAGGCAAATTATAAGCAGTCAATATAGGGTCATATTGTGCTTTCGACATCATAAGCCAATTATTTAGCGCGCCTATACTAGCCATCATTCTAGAACCGGAATCGAGCATTAAATCATACCCTTGATACCTATCCTCTAATTTTGACTTTTTCCACAATTCACCTGCATCTTCATTATGAAACAAAGTATGATTAACAGAATCATCATAGACACCGCGCACTAAAACCGCGCATTGTGTGACGATGTTTCCACCCTTGTCTGATATGACAGCAGCAAAATCTGCTACTTTATCAGACATAGTGGATTCAACGTCAACGGTCATAACGTATTGTTTTCTCATAAGTTTATCACCTATGTAAACAACACAAACATATAACCGAAAATCCCTACCGTATTGCATAACACAATATTGTAAGCTTTCAATCCATACGCCTGAATTGTTATTAAAAACAGACCGGACACTAGACCAAATAAACCTAGTCTAGTATCCGCATAAAATGGAGCTACCATTAAAATGATAGCTCCAATCCAGCCAATGAATCTATGATTCATCTGCTACCTGCAAGTGCTGTATGCCATTGATAAGCAACAACAAAGCCGAGCGGGTAGCTTTTTCCAAGCCGTCACAATCGCGGTCTGTAGCATTAGAAATCCATGCT
>CBDVDN010000189.1:0-3080 GCA_965372775.1 uncultured Gammaproteobacteria bacterium | reverse complement strand
AATATATTGTCATGAGCGAAAATGACGTTTTGGGTATTATTGAAGGTTAACCTAATTGAATTAAATTAAAGAGGAATAAATTATGTCAGCAAAACAAATTGTATTTGGTCACGACTCTCGTGATTGTTTAGTAGAAGGCATCAATATTTTGGCCGATGCCGTCGGGGTTACGATGGGTCCAAAAGGCCGAGTCGTGATGTTAGATCAATCTTTCGGCGCACCGCGCGTTACAAAAGACGGTGTATCCGTTGCAAAAGAAATCGAACTCGAAGATAAATTTGAAAATATGGGCGCACAAATGCTGAAAGAAGTCGCATCCCAAACATCAGATGATGCAGGAGACGGCACAACAACCGCAACAATTTTAGCACGCTCCATTGTCACAGAAGGTATAAAAGCCGTTGTAGCCGGCATGAACCCTATGGATCTAAAACGCGGCATTGATAAAGCCGTTAAAGCTGCTGTAGAACAACTTAAAAAATTATCCAAACCCTGTAATGATAACAAAGCTATTGCCCAAGTCGGAACAATTTCCGCTAACTCCGATGAATCTATTGGGAAAATCATTGCTGAAGCAATGGATAAAGTCGGTAAAGCAGGCGTTATTACGGTTGAAGAAGGTTCTGCACTTGAAAACGAACTCGACATTGTTGAAGGTATGCAGTTCGATCGCGGCTATTTATCACCATACTTTATTAATAATCAGCAAAATATGAGCGTAGAATTAGAAAATCCTTTCATTCTGCTTGTGGACAAGAAGATTTCTAATATCAGAGATATGCTTACAATCTTAGAATCTGTCGCAAAATCCAGCAAACCCTTGTTAATTATTGCCGAAGATGCTGAAGGCGAAGCCCTCGCAACGTTAGTTGTTAACAATATGCGCGGCACTGTAAAAGTCTGTGCTGTCAAAGCGCCCGGCTTCGGCGACCGTAGAAAAGCTATGCTGGAAGATATTGCTATTCTCACAAACGGCAAAGTTATTTCTGAAGAAATCGGTTTAAGCTTAGAAAAAGTCGAACTCGAAGACTTAGGTCAAGCCAAACGCATCGTAGTCACTAAAGATAATACGATAATTATCGATGGCGCCGGCGATACGGACGATATCAAGGGACGCATCACACATATAAAAGCTCAGATTGAAGAATCTTCTTCAAGCTATGATAAAGAAAAACTGCAAGAGCGCATGGCAAAATTATCTGGCGGCGTTGCGGTCATTAAAGTCGGTGCGGCAACTGAAATTGAAATGAAAGAAAAGAAAGCGCGCGTTGAAGATGCGCTACATGCAACCCGTGCCGCAGTGGAAGAAGGTGTTGTCCCTGGCGGCGGCGTTGCACTCATTCGCACCCTGCAAACCATCAGCAAGCTCCACGGTGACAATGATGATCAGGCTATGGGAATTTCTATCATTCATCGTGCAATGACTTCACCTTTACGTCAAATTGTCACGAATGCTGGTGAAGAAGCAGCTGTTATTTTAGATAAAATTATCAACAACGATAAAGCCAACTTCGGCTTCAATGCCGCAACAAACGAGTATGGCAATATGCTGGAAATGGGCATCATTGATCCGACTAAAGTCACACGCTCCGCACTGCAAAACGCAGCATCGGTCGCGAGCATGATTTTAATTACGGAATGTATGGTTGCAGATATGCCAAAACCAGACAGCTGCGGCGGCGGCATGCCGACAGGCGGCGGCATGGGAGGAATGGGCGGCATGATGTAAAACCCATAATACTTTTATCAACAATCAAACAAAAATCCCCGCTCTTGCGGGGATTTTTTTAAAACACTCCCCCACAAACTTTTTCTTAAATTTGCTTTTGTGTGCCAAATTCCTCGTATATACCAATCTTTCGAGCAAAGTAAAAAAACAGAAAAAGAAATTCCCCGCACATATAAAACTGCACTAGAGAAAAAAAACGCCCCCAACACCTCAACCGCCTAACCCTCAGCCAAAACCAAAACAACAACTGTCACCTCAATCGCATGCGATCGAACCACAACAAAGAACTATATCTCCGCCTAAATCTGATAGTGATAAAACACCCTCAGAAAGTAAATCTAAAAAATCGACAATCGAAATACCATCGCCACAACATCTCCAGTCTTCCAAAACACCCCAACCTCACACTCGACAATCATCAACACTTCAAAAGAAAAAAACTCCCCCGAAACCTCAACCGCCCAACCCTCAACCAAAACCAAAACAACAACCGTCACCCAGCACACATTCTGGAAAACCAAAACCTATATCTCTGCCTAAACCAGTTAGCAAAAAACGTTCAGAAAATAAATCTACAAAAACCACCCAAAAAAAGCCTCAAACACCCACAAAACAATCGCCATCTCATCAAAATAAAACAAAAAAACGTTCAAAAAAAAGAAGCGCAAAAAAATCATATACATCACATACACACAAACATCCAAAAAAATTACAGGCACAAACTCAAAAAACACCCCCACCTCCTGAAACAATACAAGATTCAGCCGAAGGAAAATTAACCACTGCTCCACCATCTTCGAACAGCTCTACATCTAAAATTTTTGCTGCTGTCCGGCAATTATGCCCTACCACTATTTCAAATTTATTCCTAACTAAAAGGGAACAACAACGAAAACGGCACATAAGCCAAATGAAAAAAATGATAGCGGAAGATCAGCATAGAAAGAACCAACCACTCCAAGTCCACTCACGTCGTTTAAACACTTCAGAAGCTAAAGAAGCAATAGCTGCTGTAAACAATTCTGGCTTTTTCAAGTCCTGTAAAGATGTAGTGCAAACCGTTACTCAGAGTAAAGTTAAATCTTGTATTGCTCTGTGCCTGATTTTTGTTCTGACAAGCGCCTATTTTGCCTATACAGACAATGATAATGGCTTATCTATCAGTTTAGGCGTATTTTTTACTCTATCTGCGATGATTATGCTTAGAGACGACAAACCGGCTCTCGCCTCATCCTCAAGCACAACAAAAAAACCACACCCTAAAAGGTAAAAAAGCCATTTAAAAAATTTTGATATATAAAAAAGGGAATGATTAAAAGCGTAGTCAAATTATTTTTTTTCTCGTCATCCC
>CBDVDN010000188.1:0-3085 GCA_965372775.1 uncultured Gammaproteobacteria bacterium | reverse complement strand
AGAAGCTTGGAGAGATTATTCTTTTATATTCTTATGGACATCTATATTTAAAAATCGAGTTTTCAATAAAATTTACGTCAAAGCGGTTAAAATTAGATATTATGTGCGCATAAAAAATAATTATTAAAATTTAATTCTGGATGTGTCACTCATAAATTGTAAAAATTATGTTCATGAAAACGTCGTGCCAGCAAGGGTGGGAGACTGCAAGGGCCGCCCCTACAAATATGGTGAAATAATATGGCGCGCAAGTTGAATGAAAAAGGTATCATCGCAAAATCCTTGAGGTCAGGTGTTCTGACCTTGGCTATGTTGCGCTTAGCCCAACCTGCTTTTCAGAAGACAGAAAATCAGAAATTTGACTTTTGATAGTTTAGCGGTAGGATTGCCTTTTTCTAAAATTAGAAGGTAAAGAGTGTATTATGAGAATTATTTTGTTAGGTGTTCCCGGAGCGGGAAAGGGTACTCAGGCGCGTTTTATTTGTGATGTTTTTCATATTCCTTTGATTTCTACAGGTGATATGCTGCGTAATGCTATTAATGCCGGAACAGAATTAGGGGGGGAAGTAAAAGAAATTATTTCGGCTGGGGCATTAGTTTCGGACGATATTATCATTGATTTGGTAAAGGAAAGAATTAGTCAATCGGATTGTGAAAATGGTTTTTTGTTCGACGGATTTCCACGAACGATTCCTCAAGCTGATGCATTATATAAGACAGGTATTAAAATCGATTATATTGTTGAGATATGTGTTGAGGATGAAGAAGTTGTTACACGCCTTTCGGGTCGTCGTATTCATCCTGAGTCCGGACGCACTTATCATGTCGTGTACAATCCACCTAAAATAGCAGAAAAAGATGATTTGACTGGAGAAGATTTAATACAACGCGCAGATGACAATAAGGCGGTTATTCGAGAACGTTTGAGAATTTATTATAATCAGACACAGCCATTGGTGAATTATTATCAGTCTTTGTCGGATGTTCATGAAGAAAAAGATGTTCCGCAGTTAATTTGTATACAAGGCAAGGGAACAGTTGAAGATATTAAAGAAGAAGTATTGCGGGCATTAGGGAAATAGCCTCACGGCGAGCTGTGCTATAAAAAGGGCGACCGCAAGGGGGGGGGGCGACCGCAAGGGTCGCCCCTACAAAGCTATTTTTTCTTCGCGAGGGTTTTGCTGCGTTTGGTTTTAGCTTTGGCTTTTTTTGCCGTTTTTTTAGCTTTAGCCGGTTTCTTTTTCGTTGTTTTTCTTTTGGCAACCGGTTTTTTAGCTTTAGCTTTTTTTGTTGTTTTGTTGGCTTTCTTTTTTGGCTTAATTTTTTTCTTAAACTTTGTAGCAGATTCTTTCATGAATTGTTGTCCGGCATCTTTAAGCGTTTTCGCCAATATTTTTTCATGTTGGCTTTGACAAGCTTCTATCCCTTTTGAAAAACTTTCTGTTTTTATCGCTGCAAGTTTAGCTTTTAGGGTTTGAAGCTCTTTCGTTAAACGTTTTACCTTCTCACGTAAAGTCTTTACGATCTTAGCAGAAGGCGCTGATTTTTTAGAAGGTGTTTTTTTAACACTGCGTTTCGTAGTCTTAGGCATATTTCGATTCTCCATGGGTAATCAAAAAGAAAATTTAACGATAGCAAAAATATTTACCAATGACATTATATTTTTACATTTTTTTTAAAAAAATCAAAAAAAAGGATTATTTTTATATTTTTGAATAAAAAAGTTGCTTTTTGTGTTTCATTTAGGTCTAAATACTGATAACTTTATATTAAACACTATGAGTAAAGTTTCAAGATGCATAAAGGAGCATGATTATGAATAAGTATGTGTGTGATGTTTGTGGTTATATTTATGATCCGGAATTAGGTGATCCGGACGGTGGAATAGCTCCTGGGACGGCTTTTCTAGATGTTCCTGAAGATTGGGTTTGCCCTGTATGTGGTGTCGGCAAAGACGGTTTTTCAGAAATATAATTTAATATCGAAAACGAAATACTAGAAATATCATACCCTAGTATATTGTACGGTATGATTCGTTTTATGATGTTTTTGAGATCGAATAATGCGAAAAATATATTTGTCGTGGCAGTTATTTGTGGAATCATTTTTTTGGTTTATACGAAATAAAAAGATATTGTTTTTTTCAGCGCTTTCTTTAGCTTCAGCTTCATTGAAATATGTATTCATTTCGTTGGTTTTTTATCATTCTCAAATGATAGTTTCTTTTAAATTATTGCAAAAGCTTGCTTATAAATGGTATTTTTGGGCGGCGCTTTTAATAGTGTTTGGTATTTCCAATATTTTATCTTCCTTTTTTAATATGGCATTAGTTGCTTATATCGATGGCAAAATGAGAAATCAGCCGACAACCATCGCAGGTGCCTTAAGAGTGGCTTGTTCCCGATGGTTTTTTATAGTGTGGTGGGTGTTAATCGGTGGCTTTATGAATTTCTTTATATCTGTTACAGAAGGATGTTCAGAGTCATTTAGGAATTATGTGATACGTTTTATTGGTCAGCCATGGAGTAGATGTAAGTTTTTTTTTCTTCCGGCTGTAGTATTAGAAAATACAACACCACTGCAAGCGCTAAGACGGTCAGCAGCATTGTTAAATATAATTCTTCAACGAAAAGAAAAAGAGACTTTTACAGGGCTTGGATGGATACTTTTTATTTTATTCTTAGTGGTTTTTGTGTTTTTCGGATTAGAATTTATAGCGCCTAATAAGCTGATTTTATATTGCATAATGGGTTTTGGTTTGACTTATTTTGTGATTTTCTTGGTTATAAGTCAAATTTTAAATACTATTTTTTCTGTTGGTCTATATACTTATGTGTCTTCAAAGACCCCACCGAAAAATTTTAGCAAGGATCTTTTGGATCGAGTTATTCAGTAAATGCTTTTAAAGGAATTGTATTATGCAAAAATGTTTAGTTTTAGTGCTTAATTGCGGAAGTTCTTCTATAAAGTTTGCTATCATTAATCCTAAAACTGGTGAAACTAAGCTTCATGGAATGATTCAATCAATAGGAACGGAAACTGCAGCTTTGAATTGGGAAAAAAACGGCAGCACACATATGCAAAC
>CBDVDN010000187.1:0-3111 GCA_965372775.1 uncultured Gammaproteobacteria bacterium | reverse complement strand
CCTCGCCAGTGCCTCTCTCACTGGTAAATTTTTCTGCTTTCAATACTGCTTTTCTAAAAGAAACTGCACCATCAATAATGAAATGTCCAACGTGAATTGCTTTACCAATAAATTGAAATTGCGCTTTGGGCTTTATTTCAAATGATTTTAAAGCAGAGATCAACACATCTTCTGTTTTCAACTGACAAGTTGGCTTAAGAACCATTATCTGGTTACATTTTATATTTCCCTGTTTATAACAAATCTCTCCATCTTGATACAAACCAGATGCTACAAAATCAAAATCTGTTAATTCTGCAGCGGAGCCTTCTGCGAAAAATTCTAAAGAATATTTTGTCTTACAAGAAACTTGATTGCCCTTTATCTGCCCTTTAATAGTTAAATAATTTGATTTTAGTTCTACATTTTGTAAAGTGCATTGCCCAAAAAACTTAATATCTGCTAAATTAAACGTTGACCGTATCAGTACAATATGACAATTTTCTTTGCTTCTAAATGCCGCCGCACAACCATGAAAAGAACTATCTGCTGTTTCAAAAAATGCTTCGGAACATAAGAAGATTTCATAACCAATTTTTATTTTACTGTTTTTTGAAAAACCAACTTTTCCCATAACTTTTAATCTATTAACAGAAACATCAGCATGCATCAAATTCAAGCTACCGGAACGGCAAATCTTCATTTTTTGCCTACTATCAATAACACTATCTATTAAGGCAAACTCCCCACCGACTTCTACTTTGTCTTTTGTAATCAACGAGGATCTTGCCACACAACAAAAAGCTTTCGGCGAAATCATAAAATCCTCGCTGACTTTAACAGAACAAGCATTTAGAAAATTTACATGACTGTTAGGCGCTTGATAGTATTTTTTACAGCTTAAAAGACTTTGCTGTCCATTTAGATACCCAAACACATTTAACTTTTGAACTTTTAATTGCGAACGTTTTAAAAATAAAATAGCCGCATTTCTGATAAGTAATTCATTTTCAACTTTTAAAAAGCGAACATTACTTTCATCTTCTGATTTCAAAGCTGATTTTTTTAATCTCTGACCTAAGATTAAATGCCCATATGGCATTAAGTCTGCATTTTTCAGATGAATATAAAATTGATTTGGCACTTTTATTAAGCCTTGATTTAATAATCTTTCTGCACGACAGAACAAACCACCTTCAGCAAAAACATAACCTTTGTTTTCTAATTCTTTTCCAGAAAAAGATAGTAATCCTATTGTAGTTAATTGCGCCGATGCGTCCCCAAAATACTTTTCTACATTTAATTGCAGCACTCTTTTTGACATGCATCGACTTCTATTAACAAAAACTGGCGATCGCATGTAAAAATCATCTGAAAATATATTCCCTCTATTAAAGAATTTTTTTTGGCTTTCTATTTCGACGTTACTGCTATAAATATTGGCTCTTTGTAAAACATTAGGAGAATTTATTTTTAATTTTTCTGTTTTAATGGTTTGTCCTAATTTTAACGTTCGGCTAGCTTCCAGCTTCACAGATTGCGCAGATATGTCTTGCATACTCACCAATTTTCTGCTCTTCAATATGGCTTTTTGTGTTTGCATTGCGCCGCTGCAAAAAATTGAATCGGTCGCTGAAAGCTCAATTGTTTTATGTGCATTCAATATTGTTTCTGTGGTTATTTTCTCAGCATCTATAGAAATAGACTGCGCTTCGCATTTTATTAAAGCTACAGCAACAAAACCTCTGCTGAACACTTGTAAAGTTCTGCACCTTAAGTTTCCGACAAGTTTTATTGCTTGAAAAGGTTCTGCTATTTCAATTAAAATATTATTATTATCTAAAACAATACGACCATAACTTTTAGCACCAAAAGATAAATTATATTCGCCTTTATCAATTAAAGATAAAGTCGAACAATTAACTTCACAGCAATTTTGTCTCTTAAAATTAAGCATCCAAATATTTTTAACTAAATCTGCATCAAAAGCCTTTAAAAATTGATCAAATGAATGAACTGATCGAGTTTTCGGTCTTTTTGAAACTATACCGCTTTTAGGGGACGCAGTCGGCGGCAAATCTTCCTGTTCAACATCCAAACAACTTGATTTTCTTTTAGTCCTTCCCTTTTGTAAAATGTCCAAATCAGACTCGCATTCCATTTTTTTAGGAATCGTAGAACCATCTTGGTATAACATAATTTTGTCCTTTTAAGGCTTTGCTTCTTGGTTCTGTCGCAAAAAGCAATTTTTGATGAGTTGCTCAGAAAACATTACCACTTAAAGCGGGTTTAAGCGTGCAAATTGATGCTGAATCTCCACCAACAAGCCAAAGACAAACAAAATTACGCAGCAATTTCCCACTTGTTAAAAGGCTAAATTTTTTTGCGACAGAGCCCATAACCGCCCCAAAGGGCGCACCTTTTTTGCTCGCTTCCGTTGCAAAGCCTCGTCTCAAGCTGTAGTTGCTGTAGCTTTCTGCATCTGGTAGTTTGCAAGCTCTTGCAACGTCTTTAATAATTTGATTAACCTGATTCGGTTTGATTGCATCAATTTGCAACCGCTCGCTTTTTGTCAGCTTACGAAATATAAAACTTGTTTCAAGCCCAGAATAATCCTGCCAATCTTTTAAGGCTTTAACGGGGCATAGTAATTCATTCCCATAAGGAATAGCGCACACCTGCCCTTCCCCGCTTTGATCAGTTTTAGATCTTGGTATTAAAATCTCAATTCCTTCTGGCACAAATCGAATATGCTCCCATTGAATTGAAACCAATTCACTTCGCCGAAACGCACCAAAAAAACCAAGCTGTAAAAGTGCATTGTTTCGAATATCAATTAAACGCACAGATTGGCTTAATAATTCACCATCTGCGTTAAAGCCTCTATGTTCAAGGGTAACGCTTTTTCTTTTGGTTTTACATAAATATTTTTTATGCTTGTCATCGTTTTCTTAACCACAGGGTGATTTGTTGGATCTGAAAACTCTTGATATTGATGCCAGTTTTTTAAAACTGTAAGCCGGCGCTCTAATGTTCTAGGATTTAGCACCAGGGCTAAGTTAATCTCTCATCCAACTTTTTGATAAAAAAACAAAAAAAGCAGTTCTGATTTTTTGTTTTCCCTTGTGTTAT
>CBDVDN010000186.1:0-3128 GCA_965372775.1 uncultured Gammaproteobacteria bacterium | reverse complement strand
AGAAAGCCTAAAATAAGTAACTTCTCTATACGTTAGGGTAAAATTGTAGCAGCACGGCGTGCCGTGTCCCTCCAATGAAGTTTTTTCCACCATATCAGGTACTGTTGCGGAAAATTAACTAAAAAATTTTATTTATATCCCATTTTTTGTGAAGAAATTGATTGTTTGGTTTTTTCATGTTTTACTTGGATTTGAAAGCATTCGTGAGCGATATTTAAGGATAAGATGAACCTATCACAAAAAGACCTTCAGCAAATCATTATGTACAGCCGTGGTTTTTATGCTGCTATCGAAGAAACTGCTGCGCATACTAAAAGTGATAATCTTTTAGATATAAAACTAATCCTATCAAAGTGGAAGGAATCTATCGCTAAAGAAGATAAATCTCGGTTAACGAAACGATTCCGATGGGATGGGTTTACGTTAGAGCATGTATCGTGTGCGTTGTCGAATCGTCATTGCGAGCTTTCCGATAAATTGCCAGGCTGGGCTGATGCGCTGAATGACGGACTTGCTTTTGCGAAATCTTTTATTGATTTGAAGGCGTGCCGTAGTTGCCGCTATGTAAGTAAAAAAAATCCTATTTTGTTCGAAAATCTTCTATTACCGTTTGTTCAAAGCGCCGTTAATAAACTGCAGGAGCGCGCGCCAAGGCAAATAAAATTATTACAGAAAAAAGCTTTTTATGTTTTAGTTAGGTCGTTATTAAATCGTTTAAGTAATCTATCCGTATTTGCTTTAAAAAAAGAATTTGACATTATGCTTTGTTTGAAGCAAATAACCGATCCTATTTCATTTTTAAATCATCAAGCGCGTAAAAGTAAAAAAACGAATGATTATTATATTGAATTTGCGATTAGCATGCTGTCCGGCGGATTGATTGATTTTTTTAAGGAATATGTTGTTTTAGCAAAGTTAATTGGAACGGTTATAACGTTTTGGTTGAAAAACACGCAGGAATTTCTTGAGCGGCTTCAGCATGATTTGACGGATATTAAAAAAACTTTTCAACCGGATAAGAAAATTGGTGCGGTTAAAAATATTAAAATGGATTTGTCCGATCCGCATGATCACGGACAGACTGTTTTTATTGTTGAGTTTGCTTCGGGTTTGAAAGTTGTTTATAAGCCTAGAAATTTAGGCATTGATGTGGCTTATTTTAGTTTGCTGAATTGGTTTAATCAGCAGTCAAATGTGAAGTTGGATTTTAAATTATTAAAGGTTGTTCAAAAACAAAATCACGGGTGGGTAGAGTTTGCCGAACCTTTAACATGTGAAAATAAAGCAGCGATTAAACTTTATTATAAGCGTTCTGGTGTGCTGATTTGTTTGCTGACGATGCTTGCTGGTTCGGATTTTCATTTTGAAAATATTATTGCGAGCGGGGAGTATCCGGTTATAGTGGATTTAGAGACTTTATTTCAACCGGAAATAAAAGGTTTGGATAATCTACAGCCTTTTGATGGTCAATCAATCATTAATCGTTCTGTGATACGGTTGGGCTTATTGCCTTATGGATCTGGCGCTTTTGAAAAATATGGATTGGATCCGAGTGGTTTGGCTGGTGATGTATTGAGTGATGTTGAAATAAAGCAGTTTAAATGGCTGAATATTAATACTGATAATTTAAGTTATGAAAAAGTTTTAATAGATGGTTTTAATTCTAAACAGTCTAATTTGCCAACCTTAAATCACAATCCGCAGCCGCCTAAAAAGTATTTACCTGAAATCTTAATGGGTTTTGATGAAATGTATCGGTTTTTATTAAAGAATCGAGCATTGTTTTGCGGTGTTAATAGTCCGCTTACAGTTTTTAAAGGCGTAGAAGTTCGGCGTGTGTTAAGACCAACTCAAACTTATATGCTTTTGCTTCGACAATCGTTACAGCCGAAATATTTACGAGATGGTTTGTCACGCAGCATATTGCTGGATAAATTGGCAAGACCTTTATTATTTAGCCGTAAAAAACCGGGTATTTGGTCGGCTATAAGACTAGAACATTCAGCGATGGACGTTATGGATGTTCCAAAATTTATATTTAAAACAGATAATAAAATATTGTTTGCGGATAATAAAAAAATTTTAAATAATCTATTCGTTTCGACAGGTTATGAGGCAGTCATAGAAAATTTTAAAGATCTTTCTGAAGATAATCTTGAGTTTCAATCAAAGTTAATCAATTATTCGCTGTCTGCGCGATATATCGACAAGCAGCCTGTTATGAAAAATAAAAAAATATCTTTTAGTACGAAAGACTGTTTGTCTGATGAGGATTTTTTGAAGCAGTCGAAATTAATCGCAGATGATTTAGTAAGTAAAGCGATCGTTTCTAAAGATGGGGTAACGTGGATTCAGATTTCCATTGATCCTGCTACAGTAAATTATTGTTTACAGCAAACGGAACACGATCTTTATAACGGTGTGTCTGGTATTGCATTTTTTTTAATTGCTGCATCGGAAGTTTTTCAAAAAGATATTTATCGAGATGTGGATTTGAAGAGTTTACAGACTTTTCTTAATACATTTGATGATGCTGAATATAAATTTATTGCGCGCACATGGGGAATAGGCGGTATATCTGGTTTGGGATCAGTTATTTACGCTTTAACACGGATTAATGGTTTTTTAAATGAACCAAAATTATTAAATGCAGCAAACAGTTATGCGTCTTTGATATCGCCGTATTTAATTTCAGAAGATAAATCTTTTGATATTATTTCTGGTTCAGCGGGTGCGATATTGAGTTTGCTGAATTTATATGATGTAACGCATGATAAAAAGTTTTTGCAAAAAGCAATGGCATGCGGCGAGCATCTTTTGAAAAATAGAATACAAAGTGGGAAGGGTTATAAAGTTTGGCGGACACTGGAGGATACAGAGCCGATGACTGGTTTTAGTCATGGTGCTGCGGGTATTGCTTATGCATTATTAAAACTTTATGGCATAACGCAGAATACTGATCTTTTAAAAGCAGCAGAAGAAGCCGTTGCATATGAGGCGAGTATGTTTTGTGCTGATGCGAATAATTGGCTAGATTTTAGAGGTGCGGGAAAAAAGGAACAATTTTGCAATCAGTGGTGTCATGGCGCGCCTGGAGTTGGTTTGGGACGTGTGGGCGGATTAAATTA
>CBDVDN010000185.1:0-3133 GCA_965372775.1 uncultured Gammaproteobacteria bacterium | reverse complement strand
CCTCTGTGATTAAAAGATTATAATCTGTGTGTCCAAATTAGTGTAGCCACTTCAGACAGCCACATTTGTGGATTCTTAATTATTTTTAATAGACCAACAAAAGTTTCACGATACCCGATTTTTTCAGTAACTTCCGCAATAACCACTTTAGGTTTATCCCGAATAATCAACCAAAGAATAGGTGCTAAAACTGCTCCGATTATCGTTCCAATATATAATGTATGCCGCCAGCCTATTTTATGCGCCAGCAATGTTAATTCTACGTCGCCAGCCATAGCGCCAACCATACCTAAAGCTGTAGCAAATCCAGCAAAAAATGCAAAATGCCTTTTTGGCAACCATACAGCAACCAGCTTCAAAACAGCCACAAACGCAAATGCACTGCCAAAACCAATCAAAAATCGACCTATTCCAGCAAAATATATAGAATGCACTGTGCTAAATATTAAGCTTCCGATAGAACACAGTAAAACAGCCAACGTTATCACTGCCCTCGTGCCATAACTATCAATAATAACGCCAACTACTAATTGCATCGGCGTATACGCATAATAATAAAGTGCTGTAAGCAAACCTAGACTAGCAGCCGTAACACCAAATTCATGCATCAATTGCGGAATCATTACGCTCGGTTCAATACGTAACAGATATTCATAACAATAAAATAGAGCGCCTAATCCGCAAATTAGACAACCCAATATAAGTGATAAACGTTTAGTCATATTTAAAATTTAATCCTACTATCGTGCTTCAGATAAAGATATGGAATTTAGGTCGTACAGATGCGTTCAGATTGGATGAAATACATCCATGTATTTCACAGCGGCGCACTAAAGTGCGTCAAAATTTGATCCGGTCAAATTTTTGGACGTTCTGATTGAGACAAAACGCAGGTGTATTCGTTATACATCGAGTTTTGTCGATTGAAGAACGTTCAAAGATGAATGCAAGATGTGCGGCATAAATTTTAAATCTTTATCTGAAACACTATATATACCTCGTACAATCATAATTTGATAAAATACGTCCCTGTATTTTACCGCTTCGCGGCGCACTTCGTGCGCCAAAATTTGATCCAGTCAAATTTTTGCGGTTTTTAGCTTGTTCTTTTTTGCCCTATGCTGTTTTTAAATCTTGGGAATATGAATAAACTATTCCACGCGATTTAAAAACAGCATAGAACAAAAAATAACGGCGCTAAAATTCCGCAAATTATGACTGCGCGAGGTATGATTTTTGTCATTTTTTTAGTTTCGTCTTAAGAATTTCTTTAACTCTGGCCATTTATACGTATTAATAACATCATTCGACTCCAACCACCCGCGACGCGCCTGATCAAGTCCGTACTGCATATAAGTAAAATTTCGAGTGCTATGTGCATCGGATCCAATTGCTAGCTTAACACCTATTTCTTTGGCCATTCTACAATGAATGTCATTCAAATCCAAACGTGCCGGCTGGGCGTTAATTTCTAAAAAACATCCTTTTTCTTTTGCCGCTTCCATGATTTTTTCAAGATCAATATCATAAGCTTCTCGACGACCAATCAATCTTCCTGTCGGATGCGCAAAAATATGAAAATACGGATTATCCATCGCGCGCAACACTCGTTCGGTTTGTTTTGCATAGGATAAATTAAACTTGTAATGTATAGCACAAACAGTTAAATCTAATTCTTTTAAAACATCATTCGGCAAATCTAACGAACCATCATCTAAAATATCGCATTCAATAGCTTTTAAAATATGAAAGTTTTTTATTTTTTCATTTAACTTATCAATGGCTTTAATTTGTTCCATTAATCGTTTTTTATTCAACCCTTTTGCAATCGCTACATGTTTGGAATGATCTGTAATAGCAATATAATCGTATCCGATTTTTTTAGCGGCATTTACCATCTCTTCTATGCTATTTTGCCCATCCGAATAATTTGTATGGCAATGTAAATCGCCGCGAATATCTGCCAATGTAATTAAATGTGGTAATTCTTTATTTTGAGCTGCTGCAATTTCCCCATGATCTTCTCGCAATTCAGGTTCAATATAAAGTAAATTAACTTGCGCATAAATTTCTTTTTCGATTTTACTCGCTATCCGTTTTTTCCCTTTAAAAACACCATGCTCATTTATTTTTAAATTTTTTTGTCCCGCCATTTTACTAATGGCAATATTATGTTCTTTTGATCCTGTAAAATATTGCAGCGCAGCGCCATAACTTTCTTGTTTTACAACCCGCAAATCTACTTGTATTCCTAAGCGCAATTTAACAGTCGATCGTGTTTCTCCTCGCGAAACAACCTCTCTTACCTCATCATATTTAATAAAATGTTCTATAGCTGAAACACTTTTTGAACCAACAACTAAAATATCAATATCGCCGATTGTTTCTTTTCTTCGACGATAGCTGCCTGCAACCGTCACTTCTTGTACCCCATCTATATCCTTTAAATAAGAAATCAAAGGTTTTATGATTTCATCTGCTTCTGCTAGTTTTATTCTTTTTTCTTTTCCTTTGAATTTTTTAATCGCTTTTTTTATATTCTCTGCTGTTTTCTCACCAAATCCTTCTAGTTGACTTATTCGCCCTTTATCAATTGCCTTTTTCAAATCATAGATGCTTCTTATTTTTAACTTTTCGTAAAGCTGTTTAACCCGTTTAGGTCCAAGTGTCGGAATATGCATCATATCATCGAAAGAGGCTGGATATTTTTTCTTAATTTCATTAAGCACTGAAAATTCTCCGGTTTTAACAATAACCTCGATTTTCTCTGCTAAATCTTTGCCAATCCCCGGCAACTCTGACAAATCTTTTTCTTCCTCAACAAGATCAGCAATTTCATGAGATAAATTTTTAATAATGCGTGCAGCATTTCGATATGCTCTAACACGAAATGGGTTTGCCTCTTCAATTTCTAAAAAATCAGCCAACTCATTAAATTTTGCCGCAATTTCAGAATTATGGATTTTCATATAACATCCGATTTATAAAAAATATGGATAACAAGACTCTCTTAAAGAATCTTCTCGGGTGCGATTAAAAGTACAAATTATCCCTTTCTCGTCATCCTGCCTGACATAGAAACGAAAAAAGCCCGAAGAGAATGTTCTCGACGGGCTTTTTTCTAAAAAATAAA
>CBDVDN010000184.1:0-3146 GCA_965372775.1 uncultured Gammaproteobacteria bacterium | reverse complement strand
TATCGGGAATCCCAACGATTCGGATTTATCTGGACACGACAATCCTTTTGTTAGCAGATTTCTCAACATTAATAGGTTTCTTTGTATGCCTTTTTTAGATTCACATATAATTCATGTAACTTCTTATATCCCTCATCTTTCTTATCTGGATATTCTTTTTCATCATCCAGCGCCATATACAGTACATCAATAATGCAATCCAAATCCCAACTGTATAATGAAATCGGTCTGGTGCCTTTATAATTTTCAATTTTTACATCTAACCCAAAAGCTTCACACATTTGCCATGTATGCTTCTGTAATTCCTTTAATTGTCTACCAGATATTTTAAGTTTAACTGGTATGTCATTTTTTCCTGGTTTCATCTGCTATCTTTGTTTCTGCTAACGCTTTAATCAGCAGCGCGGCTTTTTGCGTCCGCTGAATTTATTTGTTGTGTGCTAAGTTACTTAGTAAATAAGGTATTCAGTTCTTCAGTATTAAAATGAAATACAGTTTTAAACTGTTCAATAAGTTCGGAATTATAGTTGCTTCCTAGAAAAACTATTTTCAGCAATGGTTTTAAAGGAATAGAATGTTCTTTTAAAAGTTGTTTTTTTATAACCTTCAAATAATTGCCACCATACGTAAAAACTGAATTAGGCGATTCCCTTTTCCAGATCACACCATTTCTTAAATCACATTTATTTTTCATTTTTTCTTTATTATTAGGATGATATTTACATCCATAAACAGAATCGCAATTGTTTTTAATGTCTTTCCCACCCCAACAGCCAAATTTTCTTGTCTGTTTATAATGTTCTATAGTTCTTTGACAGCTTATTAACCCATTTTTGTCCCCACCATAGGGTGCTTTCATCCACGGATTCCAAAATGATCCATTTGGTAATTGTAGATTTATTTCTTCCATAAATTCTACAATATCGGAAGTTTTATAGTTTCCTTTTGTATTTTTGTATTTGTCCATTAAAAAAGTAAGAAATGCAGGATGTGTCTCTAAAGTAGCGACCCTGAGTTCTTCAATATGTAATTCAACACGACTTGACTGCAAAGGTTTTCTTTGAAGTTGAGTTGTAGGGTTAATTGTATTTTTTCTTAATACATGTACACCCTTACTATTTAACTCGCTAGTGACGATCTCCTTTTCTTTCAGACATAGTAAGCGGCGAATTACCAAATTTGGAGTTGTTTCTTTGAAAGGTACTGCTATTGCACTTAATTTTTCATAAACTTCATTGTCAATTTCAATTTTATTCATTTTTCCTCCTTATTTACACAGATTAAAGATGATTTACTGTCATTTATCTGTACAGTAAATCATTTCTACTGTGAAGTCAAGGGGCTTTGATTTTATTTTTTAAAAAATAGATGCAATATTGATCATCGGACACACAACGTCGCAAATCACCGGCAGCAAAAAGCAGAGCGAGGAACGAGCGGCGCTTTTTGCTGTCCGAGTGCATTTGCCTTGTTATGTGCTTCTAAAATATTCACCACTCCCTTTTCAGATGCCCAAAGATTCAATAGCTAATTGAATCGATAACTTTTAAATTTGACAATTTCCGAAGATCAGCCTCGAATTTGACTAAGCATTGGTCCAACGCTCCATTCAAGCCTCGCAGGACAGCCTTTTCGCCAAAATGGCGCGTACCTTGGCTAATGAGACCTTTATCTTCAATTTGTGTCCCATAGTATGACTTTCTCTGGATGAGTATTCCATCGGAGAAGAAGTCAACCTCAATGAATAATGTACAGCGCATATGCATAACTGTACCCCTGCATGATGCACGCTTTATGTTCACCTTGAGAGACAGACCCGAGGTAGTTTTTACCTCAATCAAAGGAGGAAAGGAATAACCAAATTCAGAAAGAGATATAAACCCATCCCGTACCCATTCGATTACCCCAGTGCCATATATCGGCGCATCCATGCTTCCTAAGTGCTCTTGATCAATCCTTTTATCGAAAATTTCGATCTTCGAAATGCGCAAACTAACCTTTTTTCCTTCTACGTGCATTGTTTTTGATCGGCTCTTCCCTGGTGCATAATTTAGTTGCACATGTACGGGTTGCATGGCGGTACAAGCTACCATTAAAAAACACGACGATATAGCTATCAAAATTTTCGTTTTCATGGATGCTATTGTCATTCGACTAATCCTGTATCAATAGAGAACAAATTTCCACCCTCTTCCCGCATTATAACACGGTTGTCTTTACGGCTGAGCTCCTTGCCCTTTAACGTTTGCATCGAACCTGAGATAGGTGAACGAATACGCAGTTTGATTTCATTCCCTTTTTCATTTTTTGGGTTTGACGGATTATCTAAGAGATCAAGCCGCAACATATACATATTCTGGTCGATGCCTTCAGTCAATGCTTCACGATAGGCGGATGCATTGTTTGCCGTCCAGAGTTCAATGGCGTTTTCGTCTTTCTCATCGTTTTTTCCAACCTTGGCGGAATAATATGTGTGAAAGCCAAAATAGTCAGGTTTATTAAGATCTTTCAAATAAAGATTCGCCTTTGTTTGAACATTTAAAACCTGAGAATTTGGTGATAACTCATAAAAAGTATTGAGAATTAAGAACGGAGGTTTCATTTCTGCTATTTTCTCTTGAGTATAGCCAAGACTACGTTTATCCAAGTGCTTTATCTTTAACCAAGGCGAGTCGAAAAGTGCTTTTTCTAACTCATCCCAATATTGGGTACGAAAATCGACATCTGCCGTAGCCTCAAGTAGAGGTGCAACCCTTTTTTCGGCAGCGCTACCACGCGCTTTATTTATCCCTTTGTCGATCAGCACCCAAAGCAGTCCGCCACCAGCAGAAGTATATTGCTTTTCATCTATGTGTATGCTGATTTCTTCCTTCGGAATTGTGCTAAGTGCTTTTATATTGTAAGTATGATTTGCCAAATCAAAGTCTAAAGGCTTGTGAACTGTTACTGAGCAACCTCCGGCAAGAAGGATAAGTAGGAAAAACATTACAGTCCAATTATTATTGGGGTTTGATAATTGCTTCATTTAATTTGCTCCTTTCCTTAATTTTAGTTTTTTTTTGCAACGCACCATAACACTGCTAATCAGCCGTGCGGCTTTTTGCGTCGGCTTCCGGGTAAAGGCACCGGTTACCCGGCGCCCTCCC
>CBDVDN010000183.1:0-3150 GCA_965372775.1 uncultured Gammaproteobacteria bacterium | reverse complement strand
AAATATTAAGCCAAAAATACCGATCAGCGTTAAAAACAGCGCTGTATTATTTACAATCATGTCGAGCATATTGTTATTTCCCTGTGTGAATATTCGTTGAGCCCGTCATCCTGCGGCTTGATTGCGGGATTTAGGGAATTGTAGGTTGGGCTAAGCACCCCTATACCCAATAAATGCTTTTTAAGTATAAAGGTGGTTTGTGCTAAATAAAAGTTTTAATTTGTCATATCTCGCGCAGGTTGGGCTAAGCGCCCCATGACTAAAAAAATTATTTAAACCATAGTCTGTTTTGATTTTTAAAGAATCTATAGGGCGTGATATTAAGCGCGCAGCCCAACAAATTATTCTAAACTACCATACCCAATTTAAAAACCGGCAAATACATTGCAATAACCAAACCGCCGATGACAATACCTAATATCACCATAATAACGGGTTCGAGCAATTGACTTAATCCATCAATCATTTTATCTACTTCTGCTTCATGAAAATCTGCAACTTTTTCTAACATAACATCAAGTTTTCCGGATTCTTCTCCAATAGCGATCATTTGAATGACCATATTCGGAAATAATTGAGTAGCTTGTATACTTCGATGCAGCGTATTGCCTAGACTAACATTCTTTCGAATAGACATAACAGCTTCACGAAATACAACATTATTGCCAATATCTACAACAGAATTTAGCGCGTCTAACAAAGGTACGCCATTCGCATAAGCTGTCGATAAGGTGCGTGTTAATCTTGCAATAATAGAATTTTTTAAGATTTTACCAAAGATCGGGATTTTCAATGATTGTGTATCCAGATATCTCGCAAACCCAACGCTGCGTTTTTTTATAACAATCACAAAACTTATAAATGCCATGATGCATAGGATAATCCACCATCCATTCCGCTGTAAAAAATTAGAAAAATTAATAACAATCTGCGTTAGCCAAGGCAGTTGTGCGCCGAACCCTTCAAATAATGCTTCAAATTGCGGGACGACAAAAATCAGCAAAATACTCGTTACAATTACTGCAACACAAACAACAGATAATGGATAAAACAATGCTTGCTTTATTTTACGCTTAAGATTTTCTAGTTTTGTTTTATGGTGCGCGATACGTTCTAACATAATTTCAAGCGTACCGGACTGTTCTCCTGCTGCGATTAACCGGCAAGTTAAATTATCAAAATATTGGCTATAAGCTTTTAAAGCGCTTGAAAGTGCATGTCCTTGTCGAACATTCGATTTAATATTCGAAAGACATTCTTTAAAGCTGGTTTTCTCACAGCTTTGATAAATAGATGTTATGGCTTGTAAAATTGGAATGCCGGAAGACAACAAAACAGAAAGCTGATGGATAAATAAATTAATATCTTTGTTTTTTATTTTGCCGTGGCCTTTATTAAAAAAAACACTTGTTCGTTTTCTATGAATTTTAATTATATTAATTCCTTTTTCAAACAATTCTGCTCTAGCAAAACGGATATTGACTGCTTCAATTTCACCGCTTAATTTTTTGCTGTTTTTACCTTTGCCGTACCAAACAAAAGTTGTTTTTTTAAAACTATTTTTCATAAGCTATTCCAAAAACACGATTAATTTCATCCAATGAAGTAACGCCTCGAGCGATTTTTTCTAATGCCGATTGCTGCAAACTTAATATGTTTTGTTGTTCGACATATTTTCTTAATAATGCATTATTTTTTTCCTGCAAAATAAGATCGTGAAATTGTTCATCAACAGGTAAAACCTCATGAATTGCAATACGTCCGCTATAACCGTTTGAACAAGCTTCACAGCCGCGAGGCTTAAAAATTTTTACGTTATCGTAAAATCCAAAATGTTTTCTTAATGCATTCGATAAAATATGTTCTTCTTTACATTTTGGACACAGTTTGCGCGCCAAGCGCTGAGCAGTAATTAACAAAAGTGAGCTTGCTATATTATAAGGTGCGATGCCCATATTTCTTAATCTCGTCAAAGCGTCTAAAGCGCTATTTGTATGTAGCGTTGATAAAACCAAATGTCCGGTTTGCGCAGCTTTAATTGCTATTTCAGCCGTTTCCAAATCACGGATTTCTCCGATCATAATAATGTCTGGATCCTGTCTTAAAAATGCACGTAATGCCGTTGCAAAAGTTAGCTTTGCTTTTGTGTTAACATTCACTTGATTGATTCCGTGCAAAACAATTTCAACTGGATCTTCAACAGAAGAAATATTTTTTGCGTTCGTGTTCAAGTATTTTAAGGCGCTGTATAACGTTACGGTTTTACCGCTGCCCGTCGGACCTGTTACAATAATCATGCCTTGTGGTTTGTTAACATTCTCTAAAAAATCATTTTGCTGTTTTTTGTCAAAGCCTATTTCTCGAAAATCTCTTAACATGGAACAATTATCTAATAAACGCAATACGATTTTCTCTCCGTGCAGTACAGGACAACTGCTTACGCGCACATCAACAATGTGTTGATCACCTAATTTGATTTTAAAGCGCCCATCTTGTGGTACACGATGTTCTGAAATATCAAGTTTTGCCATAATTTTTAATCGTGCTGCTAACTGTTGTGCTAGATTTTGCGGTATTTTAGAAGTTTCCTTTAAAACGCCATCCAATCGAAATCGTACTCTGCAGTAATTCTCATATACTTCAAAATGGATATCTGATGCGTTTTTTTGAATAGCATCATCGATCATCGTATTAACAAACTGCACGAGCGGTGTGTCGTCATGGCTGTGCCAATCTAATTCAATATTATCTTGAACATCAGCTTGAGGCTCTAAATCATTCAATGAATGCACGTGTTGTTTTGAGGTGATTTTATTAATAAAAGACTCAAGATGATCATATCTTGCCAGTATGATTTTCACATGTAATCCAGTCTGAAACTGAATTATTTCTATTGCTTGTGAATTTTCCGGATCACTCAAAGCGATTTCCAGACAACTATCGTTTTGTCTAATAGGCAATACGTTATGCTCACGCATCAAATCATATGAAAATAATTTCTCTAGCTTTTCATCGATTTGAGCGTTAGAGAGATCAACGATCGGCAATTTGAAAAATTCTGATGCGGCTTTGACTAACAATTCTGCCGAAATAATTCGATTATTTGCTAAATAACTCAACAGACCTTGCTTTTGTTCTTTTGCAGCGTGC
>CBDVDN010000182.1:0-3152 GCA_965372775.1 uncultured Gammaproteobacteria bacterium | reverse complement strand
CTAAGAAATGAGCTAACAGTTAGGAAAAGTTGCCGGCGAAGCCGGCTTATCTTGATTTCTTCTATCTCCACGTTTTTTTGAAGTTTTGATATTAAAAAAATTTGCGCGCGTATATCCTGTTGAGTTTGCAAGAGAGTTTTTTCTAGCTGTTTAAATTTTGCTCGCCTAAATAAATTTGCACTAAATTTTTTGTTTCGCTGCATGGCAATCTCCTAACTCATGTTTTGTTTAAAAATACAATTAATCAATAACTTAATATCCGTATTAGGATATTTATTAAAATTGTTATGGAAATTATAAAGCGGGCTTTGTTGGTTTTTACTACTACTGTTGTTATATTGTTTATGCCCGCTCGGTTTTTTATGATGGTTGGTTTTGTTATTGTGGGAATTGATTTTCTTCTGAAGTTTTTTTATTGATATTTGGATACTGATTTGCATTTAATTATAAAACGGTGTTTGATACTTATCGATACTTTAGAAAAGTACGTTTTTTTAGGGGGCTTTTTAGCCATAAAAAAGTATAGGTAAAAAAATGGATGTTTTTGCGATGATTTTGGTATACGCTAGCAATCAATAAGAACAATAAGTTATGAAGGACTGGCCTATGGCTTCAAATATTCAAAACTGGTCTAATTATGATAATGCGCAGTTTTATGAAAATAAATTAACAACAAAAAAGCTAAAAGATTTTTCATCTCTTGGCGGCTTAGATGAAGGCAGCGATGTTAATTTAATTATGCCTTATTTAAATACAGCCACGTCTGTTTTAGAGGTTGGCGCTGGATACGGTCGTGTTGTTGACTTGCTCATAAAAAGAGGATTTAAAGGAAAAATATCGGCTATTGAACGAAGCGGTACTTTCGTGAAAATCTTAAACAAAAAATTTAAGCGCAAAATCACTTTATATCACAACACAATACTGAACTTTGAATCTAATGATAAATTTGATGTTATTTTGTGGTTATGGTCTGGCATTTCTGATTTTTGCAAACCAGAACAATTGTCGACAATCAAATGTCTTTCCAGCTATCTTAAGCCAAACGGTCGTTTTTTTATAGATACACTAGTTCATTCGAAAAATCCGGCAAACGCCATAGATGGAGATAACCAAACGGACAATCAAACATATCTTATCGAGATAGAATCGCAAAAGGTATACGGTTATATGCCGTCTCCAAAAGAAATGAAAGAATATGCAAAATCAACCGGATTTCAAAACATAGAATATTGTGAATATAAAACAAAAACTGGACGTTTGCGTAACCTGCATACCTTTTCAGCTTTAGAAAAACAAAAAGCCTAATATTATTTTTTATTTTTCGCGGAAATTCTGACGCATCCTCGAACAAAAGTACTGGCGGCTGGAAACTGCCTATCTTTGAATTTAGCCGGCATAAAAGTGTTATCCTCCCGCGGAATATTACTGCTTTCTCTTAAATCCATATATTCCTCTGTTCCAGTATGAAAATAGTTAAAATCCGCATGCTGAATCAGATCAAATAACGGCGTAGTTTCTATATTGAATTTACTATGCTTAATTTCATGTAAATACTTATTCATTAACGATTTCACATTATAAAGATCAGTAATAACCGTTGATTGTTCGCTGGATTTCTTTGCAAATTCAACAGCCGAGGGAAACCTTAATGAATAATAAACAGGACGTGAATTTTTGTACATATCAAACATGACCGGCTGCATAATAATGGGTGCATAGTCTTGCAGCTTGTAATAATCAATATAAGCTTCCTGAATTAAATCAATTGGTGCAGCTGTATTATCAATAGCAGGCGCAAAAGCCGGAACAGCATTAGCCGCAATCGCCAGCAAGTATTTCACTGTATTAGCTATATGCGCACTTGGTTTTATATTTTTTTTAAACTGAATAAGCGAGAAAATTAAATCCCAAATAAATTCGCTTCGCCAAAAATCACTGCGAAGCCATGCTTGTTTTAAAAGATAATAGTTAAACGACTCCCAAGCTTTATCTTCTAAATTTTCAAACCATTTTTTTGAAAAGAAAATCATATCCGTATACCATGATTTTTTTGCTAAAGGACAAACCGCGATTTGTTTAAAGACCTCCCAATGTTCCAGCAGCGTTTTAGGCGTTTCAGCAGAAAGATGCAGTTTTTTCCTCATTTTATCGTGTAAAACTTGTTTTTGAATTTTAGGCAACATGAAAATTGAGCGCGCTCCTGCTGTCATATCCCATAAAAAAATGGGATGATGTGAAACAGGGGGTATTAACATACGCCAAGTGCCAAAAATTTTTCCGGCTGGAACAAGCCCATAAAAGGGAATGGTACGATCATTTAATGTTAGAAATAATTCAATTGTATTATTTAACGCCATGCAGACAGGATTGGAATTCAAATTGTAACCCAACCTACTTTGTATTTTAGTTGTCTGTTCGATGATAGGAAGCAATTTGCCGGTATGATCAGGCAAATGTAACATGCCTTGTTTCAGGATGGTTGAACCATATGGATATCGCACTTTATACAAGGCGTAAGATTTATCGGGGCTAATCTCATCAATAATAGCAGCAAGCTCTGGCTTAACTTTTGAAATATCCTGTCTGGCTTGGTTCCAACTTAATTCTTCCATAAAACATTCATCCGTTTTTCCATCCATTCTTAACTCTCCTCTGTTTAGTTATTTCATAATAAAAATACAGCGCAAATAAGCTCTTGACGATATTGTATTACAAAATAAGAGAAAAAGCATAGGGCTTTCTTGCCAAAAGTATGCGGACATGGACTAGTCCACGTCCGCATCAGTTAATACTTAGATACCTACTTTCATGATGCCCTCCATTTTCGGTTAATTGTTAATAATAGGCAAATTATACTGAATATCGTATTTGCATAAAACACTTAAATTGCATTGTGCAGGAATAACCCCGCTTTATATGTATCCTCTCCATATTTTAGGGTAAAACCCCCTATATTCGTGTTGAAATCATCATTATTTAAAAAATAATTGATTTTTTTAAAAATTTTACTTGACATGGTTTTTTGTGATTTTTTTAAAATTTTTGGTATTTTTTATCTCCACTTTATTTGCACGTTTAGAAGCAATATAAAGCGATATAGGAAGCATAACTTCTGTTGACAGTTTTCACCAAATTTGCTATTCTTCTGTTTC
>CBDVDN010000181.1:0-3183 GCA_965372775.1 uncultured Gammaproteobacteria bacterium | reverse complement strand
AATAGTGAATAAAGAAAAGTGTAATTCACTATTCAAGATTTGACACCATAGCTCTCATAGCTTCTTGCGGCGGTCAACCAGCTCGACCCGGATGCGCTGCACATTATCCATTTCTAAGCCGCCTGTGCGGCGGTCAACTCCCATCTGTTTTATTAAGATCAAAAGTACAATTTCTAAGCCGCCTGTGCGGCGGTCAACCCATAGTTAATTTATGCCGGTGCAGTTAATCCTTTCTAAGCCGCCTGTGCGGCGGTCAACAAAACAAACCAAACCTATCTCGTGCTATAAACTTTCTAAGCCGCCTGTGCGGCGGTCAACTATTATCAGGGCAAATCAGCTTGATAATTAATTTTCTAAGCCGCCTGTGCGGCGGTCAACTTAGCAACTTAACGAAAGCTGCACTATTTAATTTTCTAAGCCGCCTGTGCGGCGGTCAACTGGATTGCGATTAGCTTGTCTTCCGCCTGGCTTTTCTAAGCCGCCTGTGCGGCGGTCAACAATATCAACTAAAACCTACGTCAAAACCTACGTTTCTAAGCCGCCTGTGCGGCGGTCAACTTTATACCGACAAACAGCTAACAGAACTATTTTTTCTAAGCCGCCTGTGCGGCGGTCAACAGAGCCAGAGTGAGCGTAAAAATATCGTCACGTTTCTAAGCCGCCTGTGCGGCGGTCAACAAAGGCACGGCTGCTCTTTCCGCTGCCAACAATTTCTAAGCCGCCTGTGCGGCGGTCAACAATGATAGGGCTTAATTCTGTAGGAAGCTCAATTTCTAAGCCGCCTGTGCGGCGGTCAACGGCCATCTCAGGCGCCCTCAATCTCCGCATCATTTCTAAGCCGCCTGTGCGGCGGTCAACTTGTGTGTACCAGCCACCATGACAATGTTACATTTCTAAGCCGCCTGTGCGGCGGTCAACAGTAAAATCACCACAAAAAAACAAGCTGCAACATGCACTTAAAAGAAATTGTTCGAAAAAACCAAAAACTTTAGTCTAATTACAACCTATTGATAATAAAGCAGTTTTTTGAAGAGCATTTTTTTGGTTAAAACAGCGGCACTGTGGTTGTATTGCTCAACCCATAACAAGAGTACAAGCCTGTTTGCGGCTGCTCCATTGCCTGTTTTTCAATAAACAAACGGAAGCGCTGTCCGTTTGTCTCGCTGGACATATTGATATAAGGCAGTTTGCTGCGTTGCTCTTCAAAGTCTTCAAAGTGTGCCAATGCCTGTTGCAATGTTTCCCCTTTACGTTTGGCTCTGCGCCTTGCCAGCTTTTCCTTATTGCCTTTAAGTTTAATATGCTTGAAACAAGCGTGCCCCGCTAATTTTTCAGGCACAGGCTTGATTCGGCCTAAATGCACATAATCGCTGAGCCGGTTCAGCCATTGATCACATTGCATGTGCTCAAGTGTTTGCTCTTTTTCCGCAAATATCCGCAGCTTTGTGCCAAGTGAAAATTTGTTGGCATCGTATCCCGGAAAGGACACGCCGATGGAGGATGCATTATCGTCATTTTTATTTCCCACCAAGGCAAGATGTATCTGCTGATACAGTTTTTGCCAAATGAAATACAAATTAACATCTTCTTGTGGCAACAGTGTAAGCTCTCGATAATATTTCATCATCAATCATCCTTTCCACCGAATACGCCGCCGCGGATAAGCGTTGCTATGATAAAATGTTGCTGTTCTTCCGAGACATCTGCTGAATTTTCCAACCATTTACCCAGCAAGGTGTAAAAATCATTCTTCGTTTTGCGGTGTGCTTCGCCGCGGGTGGTAACAGAACCATAAGGCTCTACGGCAATAGGCTGTAATCTGCTATCTTCCGCACCGTACCATGTATCAATGGTTCGTAATGCATTCCCAATTTTTTCAGAATGCATTGCAGCGCAATCGTTCAGCTCAAACAATATCCTCGTTTTTTCACCCTTAGGAATTTTGAGCACCATTTCCTGTGACGGCCAAACGCGTTGTCCTACGCCTATTTTGGCATAGGCATTTACTTCGAGATATTTGAATTTATTGCCACTAAGTCCGTTTCGGATTACTTCGACAAGTTGAGGGAAATCAGTGTCATCAGGTGGTGAGGTAAAATCATTCAAATTATATTTATAAGCGTTGAACTTCATAACTTGCTCGCTATAGTTGACATGTATTTTTATACTCTCAGCACCACATCTATTGCGCCAAAGAAATCGACCATTAGCGATATTAATTGCATAGCGTTTCGCCAATTCATTGAATTGAGGATTATCTCTATAAGAACCAATAGCTTTGACTATTTTTTTCTCAAAATCCGGGTCGTCGCAGGCTGTTGGCTGATCAAGCTGCCCCATGATCTTTAATGAAAAACTAACCCGAAGTGTATCTGCATCATGCGGTAAAGATGCATCGTCTCCCCATGACAAATTGGGCTGCGATTTTTCTTCTTCTTTAGCGCCATATTGGCTTTTTGTAGCACGGTTTCTTTTTTCATGAAGTTCAATGGCTTTCCATTTACCTTGTTTATCAATCGTGTCCCATAAACCCGATGTCATTAAAGCATCAGATACTTCGAGCTTTCGGCTAAATGCCAATACTGATGGAACTTTTGCTGAAGATTTCTTTGCCATAATTTATACCTCCTTTTAAAGTGAACTTAAAAAATCATCTTGTATTTCATTATCAAGGCAACTTATCGTTGATTCAGTTGATTGATCCATAAACGGTTGACCTTGCCGACATAAATACCAGTCCGGTTCGTAATGGTATTGCCACAATATGTCGGATACATTCTGTATACGATGCAAACTGCGCCATTCACCTAAGCCATGCACGGATTCAACAAAACAAAACGGATAATCTGGATTTCTAGTATTGGCGACTTCCCCAGGCGGATAAAGCGGGCCAATCGCTTTATATCCTTTGGTTATTGGAACCAGCCAGCCCTTTGCCGGTTTATCAAGTCGGATCCATTCCGCTTTGGTTTTATCGTTCGGCTCCGCTTCATTTTCATTCAGAAATGGCTTTGCCTGGTATTTCATCGCTGAAAAATCCAGCCAGGCATCGATGAATTCAGCATACGGGTTTCTTTGCTTTTCTTGTTGATAATATTCAGCCAACAGGTCTGTACGATCCATCAAAACAAATCCGGGTAACAACATGCGTTTAATTTGTCGCATTTGCTTTTTTTGCTCTTC
>CBDVDN010000180.1:0-3204 GCA_965372775.1 uncultured Gammaproteobacteria bacterium | reverse complement strand
GTTGGGCTGCGCTTAATATGATGTTTTATAGATTTTTTACAAATCAAAACAGATTGTAGCTTAAATAATTTTATCTTACATATGTGGCGCTTAGCCCAACCCACGTTCTTCTAATTTTTGATATGGATAAGATGCTGTGAAAAGATATAATTTATCAACAGTATTATCGGTTTTTATTTTTTTTATGCAAAGTTGTGCTGTAAGCAATGCTCAATCTATTAATCATGTTTATTCTATTCCGAAAGGCGCGCAAAAACTTTTAAATGCCTATTCAAATCAGCTCAGAGGTTTTTCTCATGATAGATTGATCTGGAAAGATGGAACACAGATGATTTATGATCAGCATAAAAGATATAATAATTTTGAGGCTGAATTAAATAATCCAGATCTTAAAGTGCAAATGTCTAAAAATTACGATCTTGGCAGAATTCGTTACGCGCCTTTCTTTGAGAAAATTTATGGAAAAACAAAATCGGAAGTTCAATCGAAATTAGTGCCGATTATATGGCTCCCTAAAACCGAACATAAACGTTTCTTGATTACTTCGGTTAATGGCGTTAATAAACAATTACAAGCGGTTTCTGATGAATTAGATAAGCTGCCGAATCGATATAAAAAGTATATTACGCATATAGGCGGTACATTTAATTGGCGATATATTCACGGGACACATCGTTTAAGTCCGCATAGTTTCGGTATTGCTATTGATATTAACGTTAAGAATTCTGATTATTGGCGATGGGAAATTCATAAGCGAAAGCAGGCAGAAAAAATGCCGCAACGAATAATTTCAATTTTCAAAAAACATGATTTTATATGGGGCGGTAACTGGCATCACTACGATACGATGCATTTTGAATACCGCCCTGAATTGTTGGGTTTGGGATGATTATTTTTTCTTAAAAACATGCCATAAATGAAGTTCATTGCTGGATGGATTTACCCATGGAATACAGCGAACTGGAATAGATGCGCCCGTCTTCTGTATTATGGCTTCTCTCATTTGTACATAAGACATGAAGAGCTTAACTTGTAAAGCACTAACTTGTTTAACAAGTGTATTGATTTGCGGGATATTTAGTTTTGATTGATCTAACAATGCTTCCAGCAGTTCAGCTTTAGCATATGTTTCTCTTCTAGTTGGCATAATTTGTTTTATATAATTTTGACGGATGACCTTAACAGCCGCTTTTTGTTTGCTATTGAGCGTGATATAGGGTTCGCACTGAAATATTGCGCTATAGGAGGGTTGTTTTAAGTTTTTCGGATGATATTTCCAATGCTGCATCGTAGATATTGCAAAAGCATTAATCATAAAACTGGAAATTGTAAGGGCAATAGCCACTTTTAAGAAATTTTTCATATTGAATTACTCCTTTGAATAAGTAAGGTTAGTGTATTTTAACAAGGCGTAATGTTGTTGTATATGGTTTATATCGCTATTTTTTAATTGTGGCGCTTCTTTCTTTCAATTGTCTTTGTTATGCGCTGAATAAACAGCTTAACAATATGAATAACTTTGTCTTGTGCATCGCGATATACGGGGCTGCCCGTGTTGCCAATCAAGTGATACTCAGAATGTTTTGCGGGAAGTGAAGGACAATAAATTTTTCGTAACGCCTTAACAAAATGAAAATAATTTGAGCAATATCAGAAAACTGTTACCAAAAAGAAACATATAGGGAGTGATCCATAATGCCAGGTCCGCCATGCAAAAAAATCAGTGTTGGTTTTTCTTCAATATTTGAGGCGCCAACTTGAAGTTTGGAGACGTAAACCTCGAAAAACAAATTACAGCCGTTAATATTAATTCTCATATCTGTTCTCCAAATTTATCAGAGCTTTGCGGCTGTAGAACAATAGTCGAAATAGTAATGTTATAGTGTAATTTCAGATTATGCAAAACAACAGTGCCTTTCCATGGATTTTTATTTTGATAGGTAATTTTAATGATGGGTGTGTTATGCAGCATAAATATTCGTTGTTGTTTTTTCAGTTTTAATTTTATATCGGTTGATTTCAATAAAGTCTTAATTAAATTATCGGAAGCATAAGTAAAAATAAAATCGGTTAAAACATGCTGAATGCCTATCGAAGCATGCGGCATTGGTAAACTGCTAGTCTTAATCGTTTTTCCATCATAATCAATTGAGAAGATTTCGCCGCCCCAGCCGGCAATAGCCACTAAAATTAATTTAGTCGGTGTTTTTTCAACTTGTACCTGAGAAGCATAGGATTTTGTTTTATCTTTGGTTTCATATTGGGCTGTTAGGACTTGCGTTGCCGTTAGATTAAATCCTAATTGAGCAGGATTCGGAAGTTGTATCCATTGCCCTTTAGTAATTTCAACTTTGGGGCTTTTAATTGATTTCGAACGAAAAAACGTAGTGCATCCGGGTAATAATAAAATGTCGAATAAAAGCAATAATAAAACAACGTGTTTTTTCATCATGATCATGTCTTTTTGGGTTTAATTCGTGTAACTAATGGAGATAAAACAAATGAACTGGTTATGCCGACCAATACAGTTATACCAAAATAATGTATGACAGGAGTGGAGCTAAGCGTTAATAATCCAAACGATAATATCGTTGCAATTGCAGACAGCGAAACAGCAAGCATGGTGCTTTGATAAGCTGATTTTGTCTCTGCAAAAAATAACACATAATCCGTACCAATGCCCAATATTAGAATGATGGCTAGTAAATTAAATAATGTCAAAGGCACGCCAAACCAGCCTAAAACCGCTAAACTTAAAGCACAAGCACCGAGCGGCGGTAAAAAATAAAAAAATGCTTTTTTAATTGTGTATCGGACAATTAATAACATGAGCAATACAAGATATGCAATAATCAGTAATATTGATATTTTTTCACGATAAGTCTTGAATATTTTAGATATTTCGTTCGCTTTGTTGACATAAGTTACGAAAGGTAATCCCCGCGTTATTTTTTCTAGTTTATCCGCGCTTAATTTGTTAGATAGTAAAATGACGGTCGCGAACTTATTATTTGTTTTTCCTAACCATAGAAAACGCAAAGATTTAGAAATCGGAGATTTTAGCCAAGCACGAACAGTTAATGGTTTAAAATTGATGCTGGATAATTTTTTGGCTATTTCTTTGGCTTTTTGTTTTTTTAATCCTTTAATTCCTAACCTATTCGTCTTTTGCTCATCTAAACTCACGGTTTCTTTTGATTTTGA
>CBDVDN010000179.1:0-3272 GCA_965372775.1 uncultured Gammaproteobacteria bacterium | reverse complement strand
GATAAGCCCTCTGTAACTTTTTTGCGCAAAAGTGTCCCGCCTTAAATTGGTAGCCCAAATTCATTCCAGATGAATTTGTCTCGCGTTCGCGAGAATGACAATGTTTATGGTTATCACGAGTTATTGAGAAGATACCTTATTATTGTATAAGTCATTAAAATTCTGTGCTCTTCTTTAATAATTCAATGCCTCAACAATATTTCACCCATCCTTCATCTGATTTAAAATAATCTCCTTGATATGTCTTTGTGTTGGTAATATCCTACACGCAGTCTGAAAACTAATTAAAATAAAAAAAATAACCCTATAACAAAAAGGCAAAAAAAAATGGGAAAAGTCCGCTTTAGCAAAACAATACAATATAAAGGTAGAGAAATAGCTGTTGTCTATCAATACGATACCAACACATGGGAATCCTGGCTTAAATTCGATGGCGAAACATTTAGTAAAAAAAAAGTATTAGGAGAAGGCAGTAATGGCCGCGCCATCCAATACGAAAGGAAACTTCAATCGCCAAAAATAAAATCAGATATACCCCGTTATTTAGTCGTTAAACAATCTTTACATGCAAATCCAAATTTTGATAGAGAAGCGCGTTTCACCGCTTTGATACACGAATTCGCTGTAGTTTTATTTCAAAAATATATGATTATTCCTTATGTAGAAGGCAGATCACTTCATGAAATTAACATCACCAGCTTCCCACAGCTTTTAAAGCTTTTTATAGCAGCTACTAAAGCTGTACTCATTTGTCATAATAGAGGAGTCGTACACGGAGATATTAAAAGAGACAATATACAAATTACGGAAGAAATAGACGGACTCCCTGTTGACTTTGGATCAAGCGGAAAAATTGGGGATATGGCTAATGGATTTCTAAAGCAGACTGCTATCTCGCAAAAAAGAGCACAATTCATAAAAAAATATCCGCATATTGATCCAGACAGGCTAGACTCACACCAATATCATCCCAAACAAGATATCTACGGACTAGGTTATATGCTTATAAGATTACGTCAAAACTCGCCATTCGATAAAATGCTTAAATCAAACCAAACTTATATGAAACTAAGAAATCATACTTACACCACCAACCCAAACCGCCCAAGCGCTAAAAAAATTTTAGACTATTTGAATGGTTGGCAAAGACAAACCTCTTCGCCGCCACAAAAATCACCACAACTATTACCGCCGGCAAAAAATCAAATTGCGGAAGAAAAAACAAGACAACTAAGCACTGCCAGCACGAAGCCTCAACAACAAAAATTACCTTCTACAACATTTTTTTCACTAGCACCTGCTTCAAAGCAGCGAAAGCCGAAAAGAACAGAGGATAATCCCCCTGAAACTAATCTACCAAAAAAATCACGAATAACATGATCATACGATATAAGCGCAAGGAACTATTGTTAAATCATTAAAAACTTGACAAGCTTCTTGATAAATCGATAACATATCGCTCAATATTAGTTATAATAATAATCACTTATTAAAAAAGGATCGCGTGATGTTTCGACATCTTAGAACTTTATATTTAACATTAGTATTAATCTATTTGCCAACGCTCTCATTAGCGATGACATTTCCATTACCAAAAGGAAATGATAATGTTGTTGGTCATGTTCAATCTATTACTGTTCAACTTGGACAAACCATCGAACAATTCGCACAGGAATACCAAGTCGGTTATTTTGAATTTTTAGAAGCTAATCCCAACCTCAATCTTAAAGATTTGAGACCCGGCGCTACCTTAATTATTCCAACTCGTTTTATTCTGCCTGATACGCCACACAAAGGCATTGTCATTAATTTACCAGAACTGCGTCTTTATTATTATCCGCCTAATAAAAATGTCATGATGACTTTTCCAATAGGCATAGGCAGTAAAACCGACCCCACCCCTATCATGAATACAAGAGTTGTTAATAAAGAAAAAAATCCGCCATGGCGTCCAACAGAACGCACACGAGAACAAGCGCTTGAAAATGGGATTTTGCTGCCTCGTATTATTGAGCCCGGACCAGATAATCCTTTAGGCGATTATGCAATAAGACTGCACCCTTCTATTTATCTTATTCACGGCACAAATGATCCATCTGGTGTCGGACTACGCAGCAGCGGCGGATGTATTCGCATGTATGCATCGGATATTGAAAAATTATTTAACTCTATCTATATCAACACGCCTGTCAAAATTATTAATGAGCCTTATAAAACTGGTGAAGAAGGGAAAATCCTATATTTAGAAGTACATGTTCCGCTTGCAAAACTTGGCAAAAAATCAGAAGAAATCGAAAAGAATTTAAGAGCCGTTGTAAAAACGATTAAACCTTTTATCAAAAAACGTCAAGCAGAAGTTAATTGGAATCAAACTCTTCAAGTTGCTGCACTGCATAATGGCATTCCAGAACCTGTTGGACAGATATAGACTAAATTTGTAGGTTGGGCTAAGTGCCCCTAAACTATTAAAAATTCTTTTAATTCCAATTTACTTCGAACTGCAAATAAATCGCCAAGCATCAACTTAAACGCAACCCAACAATCTTGTTGGGCTGCGCTCAAAGGATAAATCATAAATACTTTCAAATAAAAACCAAATTCTAATTAAAAAATATTTAATAACTTCACGGACGCTAAGGAACGTGCACGAAATAACTCCCGCATCTAACGCCCAGATGGCAGGTAGACTTGAACGTTCTGATTGACAAATTCGTCTGAAACGAATTTGGACGCACGAAGTGCGCTGCTTCGCCGCGAAATACAGGGATGTATTTCATCACAAAAATAACGCGCATAGTATTCCTATGTAAGTTGTTTTTTGATTGAAGAACGTTCAAAAATTTGACAGGATAAAATTTTGACGCGCGCAAGCGCCGCGAAGCGGTGAAATACATGGACGTATTTCATCCAAGATCCCTGTCAGATTGGATGTTAGATGCGGGAGTTATTTCGTGCACGTTCCTTAGCCCAACCTACGCGTTTTTCTCACGATAATCTTTAATTGCAGCTTGAATAGCCTCTTCTGCCAAAACAGAACAATGAATCTTTATCGGGGGTAATGATAAATATTTCGCAATTTCAAGATTTTTAACCGCAGCAGCTTCATCTAAGTGTTTTCCTTTAATCCATTCTGTTGCAACTGAACTCGATGCAATAGCTGAACCACACCCATAAGTTTTAAATCGCGCATATTCAATAACACCAGAATCATTTACCTTAATTTGCAATTTCATTACGTCTCCTCATGCCGGAGCACCAAACACACCTGTACC
>CBDVDN010000178.1:0-3283 GCA_965372775.1 uncultured Gammaproteobacteria bacterium | reverse complement strand
CAAGGATATTAATTGGTTTTTAACAAGTTTTTACCTCTTAAATAAGAAAATTAATATTGTGGATAACTTTACTAAATCAGTGTAAACTCTTTTTCCAGTCTTTCATATATTGGCTAAAAAATTTTAAGGTGTTGTAATCTGTGAATTCTGAAATTTGGAAAGAATGTATAAAACAATTAAAGTGTGAGTATTCAGAAGGGGAGCTTGACACATGGATTAAACCGTTGCAATCGGAATATAAAGATAACATGTTGTTTTTACTAGCTCCAAATCGTTTTGTTGTTGATTGGGTAAAACAAAATTTTCTCGAACGTATTAATGAAATAATTAATGAGTTTTATCCAAAAGAAACCATATTTATTAATATTGAAATTGGTTCAAAAACGCTAAAAAATGATGTGGTTAGACAAAATAAATTAAATAATAACAATACTAAAACACTTGTTGATAACTTTGTGGATAAAGCTTCTAGCGTGAAATATGGCGCTAATTTAAATTCTTCTTTTATTTTTGATAATTTTGTAAAAGGAAAGTCTAATGAGTTTGCTTTTGCTGCTTCTTCACAGGTTTCAGTAAAACCAGGTGAAGCTTACAACCCTCTTTTGATATATGGTGATGTTGGCTTAGGTAAAACTCACCTAATGCACGCTATAGGGAATGAAATACTTAATAAAAATCCTAATGCAAATGTACTATATCTTCATTCTGAGCGTTTCGTTGCGAATATGGTTAAGGCGCTTCAAACAAATACTATTGATAATTTTAAATCTTTTTATCGATCAGTAGATGCTCTTCTTATTGATGATGTTCAGTTTTTTGCTGGTAAAGACCGATCCCAAGAAGAATTCTTTCATACTTTTAATACGTTACTAGAAGAAAGGAAACAAATTGTGTTGACATGTGATCGCTATCCGAAAGAAATAAGCGGATTAAAAGAACGGCTTCAATCCAGATTTGGCTGGGGGTTAACAGTTGCTATAGAGCCACCTGAATTAGAGACTAGAGTTGCTATTTTAATGAGTAAGGCTGAACAGGTAAAAGTTGATTTTCCTTATGATGTTGCTTTTTTTATTGCGCAACGTATTCATTCAAACGTTCGTGAACTGGAAGGCGCACTAAAACGCGTTATTGCTAATGCTGATTTTACCGGTAAACCTATTACTGTAGATTTTGTTAAACATGCGTTAAGAGATTTAATTACTTTGCAAAATAAGCTTGTTACTATCGAAAATATTCAGAAAGTAGTCGCTGAATATTATAAAATTAAAGTTGCTGCATTATTATCAAAGCGGAGGACTCGCTCTATTGCAAGACCTAGACAGATGGCTATGGCATTGTCTAAAGAATTAACTAATAGAAGTTTACCGGAAATTGGGTATGCGTTTGGCGGAAGAGATCACACAACCGTTTTACACGCATGTCGTAAAATAAAAGAATTATTAAAAACAAATATAGATATACAAGAAGATCACGCGAATTTATTAAGGATATTAACGGGTTAAATTATTTGTGGGTAACTTCTCAAAAAGTTGGGGTAAAAATCACAATTCTCGTCATTCCGGAAGCGAGCCATCCGGAATCTACGCGGAATTGGCAGAGAATTTTCTGGATTCCGCGATCGAGTTACTGGATGACGTTTACCACGGGTTATTGAGTGCTTACATTTTTGGGGGATATAGCTTATGAAATTGATTATTCAACGAGAAAATTTTTTAAAACCTTTGCAGCTTGTATTGGGGGCAGTTGAACATAGACAAACGTTGCCAGTTTTATCTAATGTGTTATTATCCATAGATAATCAACAATTATCGTTTGTTGCAACAGATCTGGAAGTTGAATTAACGGCTTATACTGTGATTGAAGAGGATGATTTTGCCGAATCGGATCAAATTACAGTTAATGCGAGAAAATTACTTGATATTTGCCGCATGTTGCCAAATGGTTCCAAAATGGAGTTATATACAGAAAAAGATCGATTAATTGTACGTTCAGGGAAAAGCCGCTTTAGTTTGTTGACATTGCCAGTTGATAAATTTCCGAAAGTAGAAAAAGAGATAAACAAATTAGAATTCTGTTTACCACAAAATATTCTTAAATCCCTAATTGAAAAAACACATTACGCAATAGCACATCAAGATGTGCGTCATTATCTAAATGGGATGTTATTTGATATAAATCAAGGAGTTATAAAAACAGTTGCAACGGATGGACATCGCCTTTCATTAGGATTTTCCGCTAATTTAGATATTAATAGTGAGTTACAAATTATTGTTCCGAGAAAGGGCGTAATAGAGCTGGTAAGATTATTAGAAGATAATGATGAAGAAATAAAAATTTCCATCAGTGCTAACCATATACATATAGCCGCTAAAGACTTTAATTTTATTTCAAAATTAATAGAAAGCAAGTATCCAGATTACAATAGAGTTATACCAAAAAATAGCAATGGAATTATTACTGTTGATCGCAATAATTTAAAACAAGCTTTAACGCGCGCAGCAATACTCACAAATGAAAAATTTCGCGGTGTTCGTTTTCTTTTAAGCCACAATCGTTTAAAGATTTTTTCTAATAATTCTGAGCAAGAGGATGCGGAAGAAGAAGTAGAAGTCAGCTACCAAGGACCCGAATTAGAAATAGGTTTTAATGTTAGTTATCTAATAGACGTTTGTAATTATATTACAACAGACGAAATTAAAATGGTTGTTTCTGATTCAAGCACGGGGGTTCTGATGGATGAGCAGATAGGGCAGAATAATTATATTCATGTCGTTATGCCTATTAGGCTGTAGCCAACCAAAGCTAAATCAAACGAAGATTCAATTTAATGTGTTGTTTATCCGTTTTAGAAATTTCACAGTTTTGTAATTTAACAAAAGTAAACATTTTGCCATCACCTTTAAGCAATATTATTTATGGTGAAAACGGTAGTGGTAAAACTAGCTTATTAGAAGCTATTTACCATCTCAGTCTGGGGCGATTCTTTCGCACACGCTATTTCAATCGAATTATACAAAATGATCGTGAAAAATTTTTTGTATTTGGAAAATTTTCATCCGCTATACCAGTAGGCTTAGAACGTAGCAGAAAACGTGATTTAAAGATTAGAATAGCAAAAAAAGATGTTCATTCAGTTTCGGATTTAGCCAGTCTTCTTCCACTGCAATTAATTAACCCTGATGGGTACAAGTACAAGCTTATTAATGCTGGACCAAAAGTTCGCAGACAATTTATGTCTCCCTGTGGGATGGGAATAACACCCTCGCCTTTAGGCGAACACTTT
>CBDVDN010000177.1:0-3318 GCA_965372775.1 uncultured Gammaproteobacteria bacterium | reverse complement strand
GGGGTTATAAGAAGTATTAATAAGTGTTTCTGACCAATGTGAACGGTTGAGGGCAGAAGTCACAGACTGCTTGCATAGCCGAAGGCTATGGTCGCTTTAATTAACAGGAAAATATAAAGTTTTTCAGAATTGTTGGGACATCCCAACGTTTTTTTAGGATTGAAGAAGTATGACGACAATTAGTGCTTACGCAGAAAAAAGACAGCAGCGTAAAGTAAAACCGAAAAAGTCTAAGGCGCCGGCTTTGATGAAATGTCCTCAAAGACGTGGTGTATGTACGCGTGTGTATACAACAACGCCAAAGAAGCCGAATTCTGCACTTCGTAAGATTGCGCGTGTGCGTTTGACAAACGGCATGGAAGTAAGCGCTTATATTGGGGGTGAAGGTCACAACCTTCAAGAGCATTCTGTTGTTTTAATTCGCGGTGGTCGTGTAAAAGATTTACCAGGTGTGCGTTACCATCTTGTTCGTGGCAGCTTGGATACTTCTGGTGTTTCCGGACGTAAACAAGGGCGTTCAAAATATGGTACGCGTCGACCAAAGGGTGAGAAAGAAAAGTAAACTTAACGAAGGAAAGAGTATAGATGTCCAGAAGAAGAGCAGCACCAAAACGTGATATATTACCGGATCCGAAATTCGGAAGCGAAGTAATTGCAAAATTTATTAATCACGTTATGGTAGATGGGAAAAAATCAATTGCGGAAAAGATTGTGTATGGTGCTTTATCCATAGCGTCTGAAAAACTAAAAGATAAGCTTAAAAAGGAGCGAGAAGGAGAAGGCAGTGCTGGTTCTACTGAGCTAGTCGTTTTTGAGAAGGCGATGGAAAACGTTTCGCCGACTGTTGAGGTTAGATCTCGTCGAGTAGGCGGTTCAACCTATCAAGTTCCAATTGAAGTCCGTCCTTCCAGACGTTTAGCGTTGGCTATGCGCTGGTTAGTTGATGCAGCGAAAAAACGCAGTGAAAAAACAATGGCAATGAGATTAGCCGGTGAGATGATGGATGCGGTGAGCAGTCGTGGTGCGGCTGTTAAGAAGCGGGAAGATACACATCGTATGGCTATGGCTAACCAAGCCTTTGCTCATTATCGTTGGTAAAGAAGAAGAGGAATTAGAGAAGTGGCAGTAGCTCAAACACGAACAACCCCAATTGAAAATTATAGAAATATTGGCATTATTGCACATATTGATGCGGGTAAGACAACGTCTACTGAGCGAGTGCTTTTTTATACAGGAGTTTCTCACAAGATAGGTGAAGTTCATGATGGTGCGGCTGTTATGGATTGGATGGAGCAAGAACAAGAACGCGGCATTACTATTACTTCCGCGGCAACGACTTGCTACTGGTCGGGAATGGGCAAACAGTTTCCCCTGCATCGCATTAATATTATTGATACACCAGGACACGTTGATTTTACCATTGAAGTTGAGCGTTCTATGCGGGTGCTTGATGGTGCGGTTGTTGTATTTTGTGGTGTTGGCGGCGTAGAACCTCAATCCGAAACAGTATGGCGTCAGGCAAATAGGTATGGCGTGCCGCGTATTGCATTTGTTAATAAAATGGATCGAGTGGGCGCCGATTTTCTAAAAGTTGTTGATCAAATTAAAAATCGTTTAGGGGCTAAAGCAGTTCCGATTCAATTGCCGATTGGCGCAGAAGATAATTTTGAGGGCGTTATTGATCTCGTCAAAATGAAAGGCATTTATTGGGATGATGCAACTCAGGGCGTTAACTATGAAGAACGTGATATTCCTGAAGATTTATTAGCTGAAGCACAAAAATGGCATGAAATTTTAGTTGAAATGGCAGCTGAAGCGACAGAAGAATTAATGAACAAGTACCTTGAGCAGGGTGTTTTAAGTGAAGAAGAAATTAAATCTGGATTACGAAAACGAACCTTATCAAATGAAATTGTTCCGGTTTTATGTGGCACAGCGTTTAAAAACAAAGGTATTCAGGCGGTCTTAGATGCTGTTATCGAATTATTGCCTTCGCCGATCGAAGTGTCGGCTATTAAAGGAAATTTAGATGATGCAAATGAGACTGCAGCGGAACGGCATGCTGATGACAATGAGCCGTTTTCTGCATTAGCGTTCAAAATTGCAACAGATCCTTATGTTGGTACGCTGACATTTATTCGAGTTTATTCTGGTGTTGTCAGATCGGGTGATACAGTTTATAACCCGATTAAACATAAACGTGAACGGATTGGTCGAATTGTGCAGATGCACGCGAACAGCCGTGAAGAAATTAAAGAAATTCGTGCGGGTGATATTGCTGCTTGTATTGGCATGAAAGATGTGACGACCGGTGAAACGTTATGTGATATGGATAAGGTGATTGTTTTAGAGCGCATGGTTTTCCCAGAGCCGGTTATTTCGGTTGCTGTGGAGCCGAAAACAAAAGCTGACCAAGAAAAAATGGGTATTGCTTTAGGGAAGCTTGCGCAGGAAGATCCATCATTTAGAGTGAGGACAGATGAAGAATCCGGACAAACAATTATTTCCGGTATGGGTGAATTGCACTTAGATATTATTGTAGATCGTATGAGGCGTGAGTTTAATGTTGACGCCAATGTCGGTAAACCACAAGTTGCTTACCGCGAAACGATTCGTAAGGTGGTTGAGCAGGAAGGAAAATATATTCGTCAAAGTGGTGGTCGTGGTCAATATGGTCATGTTTGGCTGCGTATAGAGCCGCGGGAGCAGGGTGAAGGATATGAATTTGTTAATGCAATTATCGGCGGCGCTGTTCCAAGAGAATATATTCCGGCAGTTGATAAGGGCGTTAGGGAACAAACTGAAAACGGCGTTATTGCTGGATATCCGGTTGTTGATGTCAAAGTGACCTTATATGATGGTTCTTATCATGAAGTTGACTCGAGCGAAATGGCGTTTAAAATCGCGGGATCTATGTGTTTCAAAGAAGGTGCGCGTAAAGCTGCTCCGGTATTGTTAGAACCGATCATGCAGGTTGAAGCTTTAACGCCAGAAGAATACATGGGTGATGTCATGGGTGATTTAAATCGACGTCGTGGAATTGTTCAAGGGATGGAAGATGTATTTACTGGTAAAGCAATTCGTGCGGAAGTGCCTTTGGCGGAAATGTTTGGATATGCGACAGATTTACGTTCGATGACGCAGGGTAGAGCAACTTACACAATGGAATTCGCAAAATATCGTGAAGCGCCTGCCAGTGTAGCAAAAGAAATTATTGAGAAACAAAGTTAATTTATATGTAGGGGCGCCCCTTGCGGTCGCCCAAACTTGATTTATTGAATATTTAGGAGATACCGAGATGTCTAAAGCAAAATATGA
>CBDVDN010000176.1:0-3376 GCA_965372775.1 uncultured Gammaproteobacteria bacterium | reverse complement strand
AATAAAAAATATAAATAAAAATGATGTTGTATTAGTTCAGGGAAGATAACATTGTGTTATTTTTAACGATTCGGCATATGACCTCCCACAGAAAGCAAACGTTTTTGGTCTTGCTGGGTATTGTTTTGGGGATTTCAGCTTATGTTATTTTTACTGGCGTTATGTTTGGTTTTCGTGAATATATAATTGATCAATTAGTTAATAATAATTTTCATATTCGAATTTCCGCACGCGAAACGTATTTAAGCAAGCATGAATTAGATGAAGATTTTTTTGGGTCAAGTGTGTTGGTGCATTGGCTAAAACCGCCTTCTGGTCGGCGTGATAGTGCGCGTATTGAATATCCGCCGGGATGGTATCAGAAGCTGTCAAATGATAAGCGTATTATAGCTTATTCGCCGCAGCTTAAAATTCAAACGTTAGCAAGAAATGGCAAGTCAACTGAAAATATTAATTTGATTGGATGTTATTCGCAGGATCAAATGCGGGTCACAACAATCAATAATTATATGGTTGAGGGGAAGTTCAAAAATATTTCAAGAGGCGGTAACCGATTAATTATTGGATCGAAACTTTTAAAACGATTAGGGGCGCGGATGGATGAAAATATACTTGTTTCCGCGGTTAATGGAAAAGCAACGCCATTTAAAATTGTAGGTGTTTTTGAGCTGGGTGTGCAGGAAATAGATGAGTCAACTGCTTATGCGTTGTTAGGTGATGTTCAGAAAGTTAATCGAACGCCCGGATTGATTTCAGATATTGCAGTACGGCTTAAAGACGTCACACAAGCGCGCGCGGTTGCAGCTCGCTGGAATCGCGTGAGTTCTGATCAGGTTTTAAGTTGGGATCAGGCAAATACTGGCATTCTTTCTGTTTTTAGAATACAAGATTTTATTCGTAATTTTATTTCGTTTTGTATTTTATTGGTCGCTGGTTTTGGAATTTATAATATTTTAAATATTTTGATTTCACAAAAACGTTTTGAAATCGCAATACTTCGCGCAATGGGGTATAACCGTTTTGATATTGTGAGATTGTTTATGTTTCAAGGTTTTATTTTAGGGTTTTTAGGGGGCGCAATCGGATTATTATTTGGTTATTTAGGTTGCCGTTATTTGCAGACGATTCCTTTTGGCGGAACGCGATACGGGCGCAGCGAACATTTAATGATTTCGTATAATTCTATTATTTATATTAATGCGTTTTTATTAGCTGTCGGTGTTTCATTTTTATCGAGTGTTTTGCCCGCGTGGCATGCTGGAAAACTTGCGCCAATTGAAATCTTACGTGCCGAGGTGCGGGAATGATTCGGTTGTCTCATGTTTTTAAATCATTTATATCACCTCCCGCTGATGTTTTAAAAGATATTAATTTAACGATTGGAGATAATGAGTTTATAAGTATTACCGGTAAATCCGGATCGGGCAAGACAACTTTGCTTTATATTTTAAGTGCGTTAGATTCGCCGACAAAAGGAGATGTTGAAATTGAAGGGCAGTCTATTCATTCAATTAACACTAAGACGCTTCATCATTTTAGAAATCAAAAAATGGGATTTATTTTTCAGTCTTATTTTTTGTTGCCGGAATTAACTGCGATAGAAAATGTATTAATGCCGTCATATAAAATGCATAAAATGCGTCAGAAAATGCCTTATGCAAAGGAGCTTTTAAAGCAATTTGGATTTAAAGAGGATCTTTTTTCCCATTATCCAATCCAGCTTTCCGGCGGCGAGCAGCAGCGTATTGCAATAGCACGCGCTTTGATAATGGATCCAAAATATATTTTTGCAGACGAGCCGACCGGCAATTTAGATTCTGTAAACGCTAATAGGGTTATGAATATTTTAAAGGATATTCGCAAAAAAAAAGGAACGACGATCGTTTATGTAACGCATGATGAGGATTTTGCAAAATTAGCTGAACGCTGCGTTAAGTTAGTTGATGGAAGACAGATAGCAAAAAATTTGTAGGCTTTACGTTCCTTTATTTTATTTCAAATCAACAGTTCGTTTGATATAAGGGACTATAAGCAGTGCGATAACGATTGCGCTTATAATGCCGATCCATCCCATTTCAGAGAATGCTACTCCGTATTTTGCAAGGATCAATTGAGCGCCGTGCATGCCGTGCGGAATGCTTGCGAGTCTTGCAATACGTCCGGAAATAGAAGAACCTAATCCCCATGCAATGAAAAACCATGCGCCCATCATCATGCCGTACATGCGTTTAGGCGCAATGCGGGTGATCATTGCAACACCTAATGCACCGACAAATAATTCGCCTAATGCATATAGGAATATTGCAAAAACAATCCAGAGCGGAGAGACATGGCTATGGCAGCCCGAGGCAAATAATGTTCCGAGTTTTAAAACGAAGAAACAAAGTGCGGTAATAACTAAGCCTAATTGGAATTTGGTTGTAACGAGCAAATCTTTTCCGCGTTTTGAGAGAAAATTATATCCCATCGCTAAGACGGGACTTAATACAACAATCCAAAAGCAGTCTAGCCCGAGGAAATAGGTGACTGGAATCTTAAAGCCAAAGAAACTACGATGAACGCATCGCTGAATAAACAAAGTTATAGAAGTATAGAGTTGAAAATACAATATATAAAATATCATGCCGATGATAATGAGGCATAAACAAGCGATAATCTTCGGTCTTTCTTCTTTGGAGCTTCTGGTAATTTCAAAAATAAAATAGCAGCACGCGGCGATGGTTAAAATAATAAATAAGTAGTTTGCGGCTGATGTATGCGCTAATAAGAAGATGAAGAAAATACAGGCGGCAGCAAGACCGATCAGTAAAAGTAAAGCAGCTTTTACATTTAATTTTTCTCGTCCGACTTCTGAATCGCATGAATAAGCAGCGCGGCGAAGAATAAAATAAGACAATATACTGGCGTACATCATGATAGCACCGAAAAAGAAAGCCATATGCCAGCCAACGTAGTGGCGCAGTAGTCCCATGGCAATGGTCGCAGCGATAACTCCAATATTCATGGTCATATAATAAAGAGTGAATCCGCTGTCAATTCTTGGATCTTGTTCCTCATAAGAGCGACCTAATAAGTTGGTTGGAGAAGTTTTATAAAAACCAACGCCTAGAATCATCAACGCTAGAGCAGGGAAAAAGAGTTTATCGTTAGGAATCGCAAGCAGCGATAAACTGGATGCTTCTAATACAAGTCCTAAGATAATAGCTCGTCTGATGCCAAAAACGTTGTCCGCTAAATAACCGCCGATTGTAGGCGTCAGATAAGCAAAAGCATTGAGTAAGGCAAATAAAGCAAAAGCGTGAGTGTCTGTCCCATTGACGTGATCTTTGGCATAAAGAACCAATAGAAAAGATAAGGTGTAAAAACCGACGCGCTC
>CBDVDN010000175.1:0-3386 GCA_965372775.1 uncultured Gammaproteobacteria bacterium | reverse complement strand
GATGAGGAACTGGCACGGAATAACTCCCCAAACTAACGCCCACATGGCAGGTAGATTTGGACGTAATGAGGGACAACTTCGTCAAGGGGGGGGGGCTGGTGCAAGCCGAATATTTTTGCCACAACCAAAAACATAAGGCTCTATGAAGAATTGAGTGGGTAAATTGTCTAAATTAATCTTTTTTACACTACAAAAAGGATTGAGGAGCGAAATCGCTTCGCGCTGCTTTTTTATTAATTTAAAAAAATGTATAGGAATTTCAAAAAAAATGGGCATGGCGGAAACAGGTCAAATAATGCACAAAAACCATGTGTTAATTTCATCCCCTCTGAGTGGATCTGCGAAAGAATACGTTTTTTTTATAGTACTACCCATTGTCTAGACCAATTTCACCAAATTTATAGACACAAAACCCCCTTCTTTAAAAATATAAAAATTTATTATTATTGTTCCTGTGTGCCCTGTGGACGAGAAGCCAGAGAGTGTGGGCAAGTTGGAGAATAAGCTGTGGGAAACGCGTCAGCGTTTTCCATCATGTTAACGCGCATAATATTCCTATGTAAGTTGTTTTTTGATTGAAGAACGTTCAAAGATACTTGTCAGATGGGATGTTAGATGCGGGAGTTATTTCGTGTATGTTCCTTATGCTTGCTACGCATTCAACCGCCGACTCTAGTATTATGGAACTTTCTGAGTTTTTGTTGAGCAAAAGGTGACTTCTTAAAAAGTTTTTTGGGGGGCAACACCCTGCTGTCATTCCGGAAGCGAGTGCGAGCGAGCTATCCGGAATCCATGGTGCGTTTGCTGGATTTTGCGGCTCCGTGATCAAAGCCTGTGCTGGACTCGATCCAGTATAACCGGGTGACGTAGCCGAGGGATGACGTTGTTTGCCCCGACTTTTTGAGAAGTTACAGTAAATGATCCTAATTTGGATTCAAATGCGATACACTTCCCTTTCTGCTTATATTATTAAGAGGCTTGATATGAAAAAATGGATATTAATATTATTCGCTTGTTTGAGTATGGCGCTTTTGGCGCAGCAAGCGATGGGTGCTGATTTATCGGAAGTGTATCAAAGCGCATTGAAAAACGATCCGCAATTCAAAGAAGCGATTGCGCAAAGAATGTCTGCTGCTGAAGCAGTTCCACAAAGCCGCGCCGCTTTATTGCCGCAGCTTAATTTTTCTAGTTCTGCTGGATATACTCGGATACATTCTTCTGGACAGAATGCTTTTGTTGCGGGTATAAACGTAGACACGGTTTTAACAAGTCAGCGGCAGCTTAATTATTCGCTTAATTTGACGCAGAGTATTTTTAATTATTCTAATTGGAAAGCGGTAAGTGCTGCTAAAAATACTGTGAAAGCTGCAAATGCTGTTTATTATGCCGCAGCACAAAATTTAATGTCGCGAACACTGGTTGCTTATTTTACGGTACTGCAAAGACAAGATATTCTTCGATATACGGCAGCGGAAAAACGCGCGCTTTATCAAGAATATATTCGCGCAAAAGAAAATTTTAAAGTCGGATTAAAAACTATTACGGATGTTTATAATGCTAAAGCGTCTTACGACACGTCTGTCGCACAATATATTGGGGCAAAACATGACGTTGCGACAGCGAAAGAAGATTTACGCGCAATTACTAGTACATTCTATAAACATCTTGCACCGCTATCAAAAAAATTCCCGCTTGTTGCGCCAAATCCAAAAGATATTGATCAATGGGTGCAGACAGCCAGTCAGCAAAATTGGCAATTAACGGCTGCGCGTTATACGGCTTTAGCTGCTAAAGAACAAATTAAACAATATTTCGGCGGGCATTTACCGACGCTTGATCTTTCGGCAGGTTATTCTAATACTTATTTGCGTGATTCTGGAACAATTTCAGGTCGTGGACGTATTGAAGGTCCTTCAGCACAATTAGCTTTAACTGTGCCGCTTTATAGTGGCGGACTGGTCAGTTCTCAAGTGCGTAAAGCAATAGCGGATTATGAGAATTATAGTTCGCAGCAGGGAAAAACTTATCGTGAAGTGATGAATAACACACGAAAAAACTATCTTGCTATTATTGCGGGGATTAGTCAGGTTCAGGCAGATAGACAAACTGTTATTTCTGCTCAAAGTTCTTTAGAAGGAACACAAGAAGGATATAAAATCGGTACAAGGACAATCGTTGATGTGTTGGATGCGCAAAAAATCTTATATAATGCGCAAAAAACTTATGCGATTGATCGTTATAGTTATATTGTCAACACAATCAGCTTAAAAGAAACCGCCGGAACGTTGAGCGAAGAAGATTTAAAAATTATTAACACGTGGCTTATTAAAGACAGAGCAGCAACAAGAGTTGTTAACGCAAAGCGTGTAAAAAGCAAACCAATCAAACATGAAAAATTAAAAGCAAAGAAAACAGCTTATTTTTTGCAAGCAGCAGCTTTTAAAAATCAAGCCGAAGCAGATGCAGTAGCTGAAAAAATTCATCATCGCACGAAATTGACATGCAAGGTTTATTCAGGCAAACATAAAGCAGTTTCATTTCATCGTGTGCGGGTTGGTCCGATTTATAATAAGGAAATATTAAATCAAGCAACGGGCAAGTTAAAAGCAATGGGGTTTGAAAAACCACTCATTATCACAAAAAAAGCATAATGAAAAATGATTTTAATTCTATCGATTTTTTACAAAAAAGCTTTTGGCTATTTTCGGTAGCGCTTTTTTCAAGGACGAACGTAGAAGAAGCTTGTTTATGTTTGCGAGATAAATATAATCTTAATATTAATTTATTGTTTTTTTGCTGTTGGCTTGCTAATCAAAAGTATCCGCCGTTGAGCGAGCGTGATGTTTTGATCATTATTGAAAAAGTTTCTCCTTGGCATGATAAAATCATTAAAGAATTAAATAAGCTGTGCCAACTTTTCCCTAAAAAGATACAGAACGAAAAAATTATAGCCTTACAGAAAACATTATCTGAAAATGAAACTTTTGCTAGAAAAGCAGAGCAATCGATTTTGCTGCAGCTCCTTAATTCTTTTGAAAAAACTGCTATGCCGTCTGACATAAGTAAAACGCAATGTGCACTAAAAAATATTTTTAATGTTCTGGATAGTCAAAATATTAAACTTCACCAAACTGATCTTGAAAAGGTCTATCGAATAGTCAAGCAATGTTTTGCAAGAGAAAAACAAGGAGATAGCGGAAATTCCGAACCTTATTTTGCGGAATTATTATTTTAGCATTTTGTGTTGGGTTAATCGCTTCGCGGCGATTAACCCAACCTACGAGCAATCAAGGAGTTATGGCTCCCCTAGAATTCAAGCTGGAGCTTAACATTTGATTATGCTTTTAGCTCCCGTAGCGTTACTGGATCAGCGTGAATACAGGCAT
>CBDVDN010000174.1:0-3392 GCA_965372775.1 uncultured Gammaproteobacteria bacterium | reverse complement strand
AATCAGTGAGGATTATATCTTAGCTCGTGGTCTGAATTTTGGGGAGTATTATAGATCTTCCAATTCTTCAGGCTCTTCCGAATCTTCCTAGCATTTCAATAATTGCTACATTTTTTTTTAATCGCTTTCTTACTTCTGCTAGTTGGGCACTTATTTCGGAATCATACAACATAGACATTCTCTCCGAAATTTTTACATTTTAAATTTATTATTCAATATTCTGAATTCTCAACAATAAAAAATTAGCGGCTATCGTACCATCCATGTAAAAATATACAAAATAATAAAAACATTTTTGTTTACAAGGCGTTTACGAAATCTAAAAATTCACATAGACTAAAAATCATGAAAAAACTTATATTAGGCGGAATTCGTTCCGGAAAAAGTCGATACGCACAACAACTCGCATTAAATACTGCACTTCCAGTTACTTATATTGCTACAGCAACGATTGAAGATGAAGAAATGGCAAAACGTATTGAGGCACACCGTGCTAATCGACCTAAGCATTGGAAAGTCATTGAAGAACCCCTTGCATTAGCAAAGGTTATAAAAGAGGAAGATAAACAAAATCAATGCCTTATCGTGGATTGTTTAACTTTATGGTTAACAAATTTATTATGCAAAAACCCCGCTATCAATGAACATGAATTAAGAAAAGAATATGCTAGCTTATCCAAGATATTACAAAACGCCTACGGACATATCATTCTCATCAGTAACGAAGTAAACATGAGCATCATTCCGAATAATCCGCTTAGCCGACGTTTTATCGATGAAATAGGTCATCTGCACCAAATACTTGCGGAAATTTGTGATAACGTAATATGGATGGTAGCTGGATTACCTCAAATTTTAAAAACTCAGACAGAAAAAACATGAAAGCAACTCGTATATTACAGATCCCTATCAATATTATTCGCCATATTTGTATGGCATTATTGTTTCTAACGCATTTACCCTTACCGCAAATAAAAAATCAAACAGATAAGGACTTAGGCTATTCAGTACTCGCCTTCCCGATAGTAGGACTCTTCATAGGTATAATGTTAGCAGCAATTGAAATGCTTCTAAAACATCACAGCGCCGACATCATTGCTTGTATTGTCTTGACATTCTGGGTGCTTATTACTGGCGGATTACATATTGATGGACTTGCAGACAGTGCAGACGCATGGATTGGCGGTCATGGAAACTTTAAAAAAACTTTTGACATCATGAAGGATCCAGCCTGCGGTCCAATGGGTGTCACAGCCATTGTACTCATCCTGCTTATCAAATTTGCAGCCATTAAAATCATCATTCAAAAAAGCCTATTGCCATTACTGATATTGACGCCTATATTAAGCCGAACCGTCATCATCGCCCTATTCTTAACAATGACATACGTACGTCAAGATGAAATCGGAAATGCTATGTCAGCAAATTTACCTAAAATACCCGCAATAATCATTCTATTCAGCCTTATAGCAGCCATACTCCTAATCTTTAGATCATTCGGATTAGAAATACTTATGATTTGCCTAATCGCGGGATATCTTCTACGTAAAATGATGATTCGCCGTATTGGGGGGCTATCTGGAGATGTTGCCGGCGCTGCAATTGAATTATTAGAAGCCTTATTATTGATGAGCTTTGCTTTATGGTAATATCACGCCCCTTTCGTTATATTCTAGCTGTAATATTACTTTCAATATCCTGTCCCGTTATAGCAAAAATAACCGTAACAGACGATGCTGGAAATATCATTCATTTAAAAAAAACACCCCACCGTATTATTAGCCTTGCGCCAAACATCACCGAACTCTTATTTTCTATTGGTGCCGGAAATTCGATTGTTGCAACAACTCATTACAGTAATTACCCAAAAGCCGCATTAAAAATTCCGCGGCTAGGCAGCTACACCGATCCGGACATCGAAGCTATTTTAGAAAAAAAACCAGACCTTATTATCGCATGGAAAAACGGATCACCGCCTAACTTAATACGAAAACTAAAAAAACTTAACCAGACAATCTATCTACTAAAAAGCAAAAACTTAAAAGATATTCCTACAGACATGAAACGTCTGGGACAAATTACTGGTCATTACCATAACGCCTTAATTGTCGCAGCCCGATTCGAGCATCACCTTAAACATATAAAAAAACACTATGAAAAAACAAGAAAAATTTCAGTATTTTATCAGCTTTGGGATCATCCACTTATCACAACAAACAAACAAACGCTTATTAATGAAATCATCCTGTTATGCGGCGGCAAAAATATCTTCAAAAACCTTCACCCCTCCTATCCCACAATCAATATTGCAAATGTCCTATCCAAAAATCCAGCAGTCATTATTGCAAACAATCGCGATCAACTAAAATCATGGCATACATGGAAAAAATTAACAGCGGTCAAAAAAAACAACCTCTGCTTTATACCACCTGACCTTATACAGCGTTATAGCCCAAGAATTTTAGACGGCGCAAAATTGCTTTGTGAATGTCTTGATAAGGAACGCGCATAAAATAACTCCCGTATCTAACACACCCAGATGGCAGGTAGATTGGATGAAATACATCTATGTATTTCACCGCTTCGCGGCGCTTGCGCGCATCAAAATTCCTCAAATTATGATCGCGTGAGGTATAAGATGCAGGAGTTATTTCATGCACGTTCCTAAGGCAAGAAAAAAAGTGGGGTGAACGATGGGACTTGAACCCACGACAACCGGAATCACAATCCGGGGCTCTACCAACTGAGCTACGCTCACCATATCAGTGTAGGTTGGGCTAAGCACCCATAAACCTATTAAATACTTTTCAAGTAAAATTTGGTTTGTACTCAGAAAAACCACAATACATCTTTTAAGCGCAGCCCAACAAACATGTTGGGCTACGCTTAACTCATAATACCGTGCAATCTTATTACAGCTCAAAAAAAAATCATGGTTTAAGTGATTTTTAATTTGCTCATTGGTACTTAGCCCAACCTACAAATTTTTTATTCCTAATTAAAATCGCGCCCGGCAGGATTCGAACCTGCTACCCTCGGCTTAGAAGGCCGATGCTCTATCCTGATGAGCTACGGGCGCACAATCTTAAAAATAACATTTGACATACAACTACCATTTTCAAGATGGTCGGGGTAGAGGGATTCGAACCCCCGACACCCTGCTCCCAAAGCAGGTGCGCTACCAGACTGCGCTATACCCCGAAGGCTTTGCATCATACATGTGATAGATAGAAAGTGTCAAACAAAAAAATCACAAGAAACTAATATCCCCCTTACCTTCCCGCACAATAACCGGCTCCACATCATGTAAATCAATAACTGAAGTCAATTCAATACCGCAAGCACCGCCACCAAGAAGAACATCAACCTGTTTCCCAATTCTTTTGTCAATT
>CBDVDN010000173.1:0-3405 GCA_965372775.1 uncultured Gammaproteobacteria bacterium | reverse complement strand
AGCGATCGGTTTGAATCGGAATCAGCGATCGATTTGAATCGGAATGAGTGATCGGATGTTATCGGAATGAGCGATCGATTTGCGTCGGAATACGCAAAATTCCTTGTGTCATATTATTTGCACCCATTTGGTGAAAGGTTTTGTAAAGAACAAATATTATAACTTATTGTTTAATATCCTTGAACAAGAATTTTTATTTATTTTGATGGTGGATCACGGTTGCCTCAATGGTTGATGAAATACCTTGCGTATTTCATGACAGGTCTTAATTACTAAATCTGTGTATTCTTCTTGTTTCCCGCTGCCATCTTGTGTTTGATCGGGTTGGTACCAATTTTCTATGACCTCATCGCACATCTATATTTCTATATCCCCTCTACGTTTTAATGCCGCATTATATTCTGACCAGTTACCTACTTTGTATTTCTGTTTGGCTATTTCTATTCCTTTGCGAGCAAGATATTTGTTTGGCATTTTTGTAATCCTTGTTTAAAAGCGGACAAAAAAACAAAGAATATCCAAAATGGAGCGATTTATCAAACAGCAGATTGGGCAAAATTTAGGCTAAGAAACAAAGCCGAGACACGGCGTACCGTGTCCGCACTGAAATCACGATAGGTGTTCAAATAAGGGTATGGCACGCCGTGCAGATACAGTTTTTACCCGAAAATATGGAGAAGATACAATAAAGTTTCACTTGGATAGCAGATCTTTATACTACATCGGCAGCAAGACTTACAGCTGTTGCGCCAGTTTTCAATGCTACTTTAGCTGGAGTTGTTACTAAACAACATCCCGAAAGGCAAAGCCCGAAAAATCCTATCAATAAACTATCAATAATAAATTGTCGTCTTAAATGCATGTTATTACCCCTCATTATAAATTACTTAAATTTTTGAAAATTTTTGTAGGTTGGGCTAAGCGCCCCATCACTAAAATAAAATTGTCTAAAATAAAATCTGTTTTGATCTATAAAACATCATATTAAGCGAAGCCCAACAATCTTGTTGGGCTGCGCTTAATGTATAAATCGTAAATATTTTCAAGTAAAAACCAGATCGTAACTAAAAAAATATTTAGTAAATTTACGGGTGCTTAGCCCAACCTACGCATTTTTTAAGAGTTTTGCCGTGTACAGAAGCATTATGCCAAAAAACAAACATCATTAGCAAGAGTTACTGGACTTTTTCAGAGCTTAGTGTAAGAATCCTAGATTTCTGTAACTGTTATCTAACACTATTCAAGTGTTGGGTGCGATTAAAAGTGCGGTCAAAAAAGATAGCAAAGTATTTTACCAAACCCCATCATCCCGTGGTCAAGCCGCGGGATGACGAGAAATGGATAATTTGATCGCACTTTTAATCGCACCCTAAAGTGTTTAAATATTGTTAATTTTTAAGGAGATACATATTATGCGTAAATTAAGTAGTTTGCTTATTTGTTTTGTGTGCTGCTTTGCTCTAGCCGCCTGTGCCGGCACTTCTAAAACAGTCAAACCCCGAGTGGTTCATCCAACGGTGACGAAAGTCGCCCCTAAAAAAAGTCATTTCAAAAAACGAGCTGTAAAAAAAGCAAAAGTTATAAGAAAAGTCAATATTAATACAGCTAGTGTGAAAACCTTGAGAAAGGTTAAACATATTGGAAGAATACGTGCAAAAAGGATTGTTCAATATCGAACGAAACACGGAAAATTTCAATCTGTCAATGATTTAACCAAAGTTAAAGGAATTAGCAAGAAAACCTTAATGAAGCTTAAGCTGTACTTAACGGTTTAGTTTTTTAGTATACCTTGCATTTTATATCTCGCGCGGCCATAACTGAATAAAATATAACTTTGAATTTTATTTAATTATGATCGTGCGAGGAATAACTTTGGAGAAAAATAATATGTCAAATACTAAAGAAATAAAATGCGGCGATTTCATAGAAGTATTAGCATCTAAATCACCTGTTCCGAGCGGCGGCGGCGCTGCTGCCTTGGGTGGTGCCATTGGTATGGCGCTATCAAATATGGTCGGCAATTTAACTGTCGGCAAGAAAAAATATGCTGATGTTGAAAATGAAATTAAAGTATTGATCGAAAAAGGTAATACGGTTATTGCAGGATTGATGGAACTCATCGATAAAGACGCTGCGGTTTTTGAACCTTTATCAAAAGCCTACGGCTTACCAAAAGATACGCCAGAACAAGCACAGCATAAAGCAGAAGTTATTGAGCAATGCTGCAAAAAGGCTTGTACGGTTCCCATGGAAATTATGCGCAAAGCCTATGAAGGCATTATGATTCATAAGAGAATGGGGGGGATTGGCACAAAAATTGCGATTTCTGATGTTGGCTGCGGTGTTGCCTTTTTAAAATCAACGTTAATTTCCGCAAAATTAAATGTTTTGATTAACTTAAAATTTATCAAAGATAAAAATTATATCGATGAAAATACGCAAGAAATGGAAAAGCTTTATGAAGAAGGCTGCTCCATTGCGGATAAGACCTTAGCGCTTGTTATTAATAAAATTTAATTTGTGGCATGTATGGAGCGAAGCGCAATACATGAAATCTAATAGTTATATTTTCCCGTGTTGCGCTACGCTTCATTGTGCTTCACATGGGCTACATTTAGATAACCCTTGATATAACCCCACGTAAAGAGAGGATAAAAAAATGGCGGAAATTTTAAAAGGCAAACCTGTTGCAGATGCAATTAAAGCAGAACTAACTGATAAAATTGCTCATTTAAAAGGAAAAGGTATTACGCCAAAACTTGGTATTGTTCGAGTCGGTGCGCGTCCGGACGATTTATTTTACGAAGGCGGTGCTAAAAAGACTTGTGCTGCTGTTGGCATGGATTATGAAGTTTTTGAGTATCCAGAAGATATTACACAAGACGCTTTCGAACAAGCTGTAATAGAAATCGGCAATAAAAAAGATATTAACGGCATTTTAATGTTTGCTCCGCTTCCTAAACATTTATATGAGAAAAAAATCCGATCATTAATTCCCGCATTAAAAGATGTTGATTGTTTAAATATCGAAAGTGCCGGACAAGTTTATGCAGATGAGCCTAATGCATTTCCGCCCTGCACGCCTGCTGCTTGTATTGAAATGCTGAATTTTTATAATATTCCGATCAAAGGTAAACGCTGCGTTGTTCTTGGCAGATCGCTTGTTGTAGGTAAACCTGTTGCAATGCTATTGCTGCGTGAACATGGAACTGTAACTATTTGTCATTCACGCACAGAAAATTTACCGCAAGTTTGTAAAGAAGCTGAAATTTTAATTGCAGCTGTTGGTCGTGCAAAAATGGTAAAAAAAGATTTTGTGAAAGAAGGTCAAATAATCATTGATGTTGGCATTAATGCAGATCCAGATAATCCAGGCAAATATTGCGGCGATGTGGATTTTGCTGA
>CBDVDN010000172.1:0-3410 GCA_965372775.1 uncultured Gammaproteobacteria bacterium | reverse complement strand
TCAAAGCTACAAAGTCTGAAATGGAGCAAACACCGGGAGTCGGGAGGCTAAGAAATAAAGCCATGAAAAAAAAGAGATTCTGAATATTTTGGTAGGATCTTATATCCAGAAGGAAGAGAATCAGAATGGACTTATAAAAAAAATCAGGCTTTTTGGGCGGGAGGGATTGATAGCGAACAAACTTTTAGATTAGTTACCCCTGTAAACTGTTATGGCGGAAAGGTAACAGGAACCGTTCATGAAATACTTTGGCTTGATGACAATAATTACCGCTTTATTCCGTCGCAATCTAATCCAAAACATACTGCGGTAAAGCCTCCTCATCCGGAGAAGAAGAGAATCCGAGGCATAATGAAAGATTATAGATATGCGGATAAATTTCAATGCCTAACGAGATTCTGGAATATAAAGAATAATGTTTTAAACTTAAGGAAACAAATGAATTACCCCGCGGATTGCCGCCTCGGGGTATCAAGAAAAAGAAGATTTTTTCAGAACGTAGAGAGCTGCGGGGAATTATACCCCACCAAGAGATTTAAGAAAACATAGTGTAGGTAGGAAGATAGAGCGCGAAGAATAAAAAAACAAGGAGGAAAAGAGCGTCCCTCATATCGGCTTAATCTTTGCTGTCGCTCTCTGCGAGACAGAGAAAAGACAAAACGGAGAAAAAAAATAAAAAAATTTAAAAATTTTCTTGACAGCGATAAATTAAAGTCGTATTGTAATATTTCCTTTCGGAAAATGATTCTCTCCCATAGAAAAGTGTATCTTCATTTTGAGAAAAAATTTCTTCTATTCCCAAGATAAATCTTCATTATTTTGTCTATCAATATAAGGTTCAAAATAAAAATAAGCCACATAAATTTATATTCCAAAAAAGCAATCAATTTTATTAAGCAAAATTCTGTTCCGCATATCTGATTAAATTCTAATCTTATATTGAAAACAAAGCGCTTTTCCTCTATCCGATCCAGAATTTATTCCGATTATTTTGAGTTTTTTGTGATTTTTCTACAGCAGGATTGAATATGGATTCCGGATAAGCGCGCAGGACGCGCTTTCCGGAATGACAGTGGTGAGGGAGTGTTTTGTGGGGGGGTGATATTGGTGTATGTCAGGACGCGCTTTTTGTGATGACAGGGGAAATTTTTGTTATTGGGTTTTGAGAAGGCACAGGTTTTTAATGAAATGTATATGTTAAAAAGACATTATTTATTATGTCTCATCTTTATGATGAGTGTTTTTACTTTGACATCGGCTAAGACTTATACGCCGGTTGGGCGTTATCTTACCGAACAAAACGAAGCAAGTGCTTCGCAAACCGATCCTTTGCAGGAAACGTTTAAAATAACTTTTCCGACCACTATCAAGACGATTGGAAAAGCGATGACTTACCTTTTGAGCAATACGGGGTATAGCTTGGCGCCTAAAACTTATCAATCAACAGAAGCGCGTGATTTATTTCAACAGAAATTACCGCTTTCAGATCGGCAGTTTGGGGTTATGACAGTTCAGCAAGGAATGTTGGCTTTAGCTGGTAATACTTATCAAATGTTGATTGATCCGGAGCGTCGATATATTTCATTCCAGTTATATTGGCAATATAGAAAACTTTATCAAGCTGATTCTTTGAGAAACAGATGAACAAAATTAAATTTTGGGAAAAACAATTGATTAAAGCGAGAGCTAACAAGTTTTTACAGCGCGTGTGGTATGTTTTTATTTGGGGAGTTGATCAGGTGAAAAATATTTTTCACAAAGAGACAAACTTTTATTTTTCAAGATCATCGCGTGGTCGAATTCTTTTCGTATGTGTGATGATCGGATTGATTTTAATTTTAGGTATAGGTTTAAGTTTGCTGCATCATCGAGCAAGCGCTTCTTCTAAACACACCATATCTCGCTCAAAAATATCATCGACTGCTTTACGAATGCAGACGGCTGCGCAAAAAGAAGCAGAAGCCAAAGCACTGCAAACGACGCTTCAAAAAATACAGCAAGAAATTTCAAATGTTTCGTTGTCTCAGGAAAAAGGGACGATACTAGCATTACAGATTACAGCTTTAAAAAAAGATATTCAGATGCTAAAGGACGGTATTGTTACCGCCAAAAATGTAGCATTGGCGAATAATGCACAAGCGCAGGCAAACGAAGCCTCGGAAAATAAGCGAACAGAACAAATGACGAAGCAGCTTTCAAAAATTTCAAAAGCCATTGTGCCGAAAAAATACTTGTCGTTGTCAGCTTTGCCTTTTCAAGTGGTTGGTATTGATTTTTGGAATGGCAAGCCGATGGTTAGTATCGCAATGAAAGATATAAATGGTGTTATGCATTATCGGCTGATTGGGGTTGGCATGAAATTTGATTGCGGTGTTCAGTCCTCTAAGGTGAAGGTTTGTTCGAATTGGACATTGCACGAACTACAAACCTCACCGAATGAGGCGGTCTTTATAAATGATCGCGATCAAAAAGTAAAAATGGAGTTTTAAAATGAAAGCCAAAATATGTTTACTAACCATTTTCGCAAGCATTTTGCTTTTGAATTTAACAGGCTGCGCAGTCTTAGGTATACACAAGGAACGTGATGCAGCCTGTTTAAATTCAAAGCTTTTATATGTTGACTTGCTAAAACCAATTTCTGAAAGAAAATATAGTTTGCCTAGCGGAGAGGAATGCCCGATTTTTAACGAGAAAAATTATGTTTAAAAAACCAATTATATTTCTATTCGCTTTTTTATTTGCAGTCAGCGGCATCGCAAAAAATGTTGATAGCAGCATAGTATCTAAATCCTCCATGCATGTTGTATATACAACAAATGTAAAAACTTCATTGTTGATGTCGCTCGCTGCATTTAATAAATACTCAAAAGAGCATCAGAAAACTTTAGCTAAAATTTTCGGACTTACCGTTCCCGAATACAAGGAATATCTTTATTACATGAACGAAACAATTGACGGCTATGAATATCAGCACACAATCAATCCGAATTTTGTATTAGCGCTGCACACGCAAGGGGTTGAAAAATATCAGCGCTATCTAAAAAACATGGTTGAAGAAGATCATGATGCTATCGAAAGGTTTTTAAAAGTCAGTAATGATTATACAAAAATGGGGAAAGCGATTTATCCTAACGAATCGCCTATTATGCCGCCTCAAATGCGTTTTCGAATCAATCATAATCATTTACAACAAAGGGATGTGTTGCAGCTTTTTTGTCGATTAAACGATCCGACATGCAGCAATATATTAGGTATTATTTTGCCCAGCGTAATAAAAACGAATAATGCAAAGCTAGATATTTTTGCGGTTGGAAAAGCAGATAAAAAAGCCATTGTTGATTTCGCAAAGCGCAATCATATTTTACCTTCTGAAGTAACGGCTCATAAAATAACGCTTAATTATGGAAATG
>CBDVDN010000171.1:0-3422 GCA_965372775.1 uncultured Gammaproteobacteria bacterium | reverse complement strand
GTTTTTCCCGCTGCTAAAACATCTTCCACGCTACAAAATCTATTTAAAACTCGAACACGCCGTTTTCAATCCAAAATCAAAAACAAAAATATTACACCTAACGCCGCAGCAGAAAAAAGAATACAGTACATGCTATCATACCCAACCAAATCGCTTTCACTTAATTCCAGCCGGTATTTCTGTAAATTATTTAAGTTCTGCTGAAACTGAAAACATTCGGCAATCCACAAGACAATCACTCAAAATTAATACCGAACAATTTATTTTACTATTTATTGCAGCTAACTTTCGGAACAAAGGGCTAGACCGCGCAACAAAAGCCTTAGCTGCACTCAAAACAACGACCATAAAATTATTAATTATCGGAAGTGGTCGCCAAAAGCCTTATCAAAAGCTCGCAAAAAAATTAGACGTACTAAAACAAATAGATTTTCTAGGAACACAAGACGATTTGCTGCCTTACCTACTGTCAGCAAACTTATTAATACATCCTGCACGCGTTGAAGCTGCCGGCATGGTTTTACTCGAAGCAATTACGACTGGACTGCCTATTTTAACAACCGGTATTTGCGGTTACGCTTTTCACATACAGCAAGCACAATCCGGCATGGTTTTACCAGCACCTTTTCGACAAAAGCAGCTCAATCAAACCTTAAAAGAAATAATTCATTCAAAATCCAGAATAGAAAAATGGCATAGGAACGCATTGTCCTATGCCAAAAAAGAAGACTTATACGGTATGGCTGAAAAAGCTGTTGAGTTTATTATCAAATAATTTAACTCGCTACTTCGCCCTTTTTTCTTGTAATAATCGAGCTTGTAAATCTTGCACTTGTGATAATATCCTTCTCACATTCTGCAAGGCTTTCGCCGCATCGAAAGACTTACTATTACCTAAATGATAATTATCAAAACGATAATCTTTAACAAACCCCCATTTAACGACTTCATCGTGTATCTTTCCATTAAGACTATTGATCTTCGCATGTAATGATGCGCTTCTCTGATAGACAACATAACCCCGATCATATTCTCGTTTAAACATCGGATAATTTGAAACAACACACACCTCTGAATAAAGCTGCCCTTTTTTGCCCAGCAAAAATGCTGTATGCGATCGCGCACAGAATTTTCTTACGCCAGCACGCCAACCAGACATAAATTTCGAACGCAAAACGCCCGGACAAACATTTGGCCGATCCCCATTAGGGGGTCGATACCCACGACGCCCAATAGTATAACCGCTCTTATAAGTACAAGATCCCGCTAATCCAGCTAAAAGCCCGCGCTTATAATCCTTTATATTTAAGGTTAAACCAGCTTGCTTACAAAACGGCATCCTGCTAATAAGCATAGCTTCCAAAGTTTTACGCTGCTGTCCATCACGCAAGCCTCTTTGATAGAAGGGATGACAATAATACTTAGCACCAACCAGCCAACTCTTACTATAACATTTATGATCTACCTGTAAATTGAACTTAGCGCAAGTCTGGGTTGTACCTAGTAGGTCTCGCGGCTGATGACCTGCAGCGCCATCAGTAAACCCTTCTTGACACCAATTCGTCTTTGCACATTGCTGCATCGATGAACGAGCGCAGCCTGTCAGCATTAAAACAATCACAGCAAAAACTGTCATAAACGATAAAAAACGATTCATAACTTTTCCCTCATAACATTAACAAAAAATCCTGTTTAACAATTGAATTAATTTTTGTAACTTTTATGAAAATTAAACCTTCTCTGACCTATGATGGCGCCTAATGATTTCGCCGGCTAGGGCGAGATATGCAATAGCGCCATATGACTTTTTATCATACTGTAATACCGGCAGACCGTGACTCGGTGCTTCAGCTAACCGAACGTTGCGCGGAATAACCGTATGAAAAACCTTATCGCCAAAATGACTTAACAACTGTTCTGAAACTTCAATAGACAAACGATTACGTCCATCGTACATAGTACGTAAAATACCCTCGATTTCTAATCGCGGATTAGCTGTCTTACGTAATTTCTCTGCGGTATTTAATAATCCAGATAACCCTTCAAGCGCATAATATTCGCACTGCATAGGGATTAATAAAGCATTTGCTGCAATTAAAGCATTGAGCGTCAAAATATTTAGAGCTGGCGGACAATCGATAATAATAAAATCATACTTCTCGATGACTGGCTGCAGCACTCGCTGCAAACGAATTTCTCTCTGCTGCATTTGTAAAAGTTTTACGCCAGCTTCAACCAAATCACTATTAGATGGAATTAAATCATACCCAACTGGCGTTTCAATCAATACATTAGATAGCGAACTCTTTTCCAAAAACAATTCATTTAACGAATGGTTTAGCTTGTTTTTATCAACACCGCTGCCGACTGTCGCATTACCTTGCGGATCTAAATCGATAAGCAATATACGACGTTTTGTTGCCAACAATGAAGCGGCAAGATTAACACTTGTCGTTGTTTTTCCAACACCGCCTTTCTGATTCGCTACTGCTATAATTTTACCCACTATGCTATTACTCTATCTCTTAAAACTTTAGATCCCGCAGAATGACAATGAGATGACTTAAACCTAATAAAAACTAAATGACGTTCTGCCATCAATTCTGGAATAACTAAACACTCGACTTTATCCACAACAAACTCGTTTGGCAAATTTGCTAACTCTTCTTTGGGATAAACGCCCTTCATCGCCAAAAACACGCCTTGTTGACAACACAAATGCCGCGTTCCTGACAACATATCATTTATTGAAGAAAACGCGCGAGTCAGGATTATATCAAAACATGCTTCTGATTTATAGGACTCAACACGCTGATTAACAATTTGCACGTTTTTCAACTGTAGCTCCGCTACAACCTGCATTAAAAAAGCTGTTTTCTTGCTGTTACTATCCAGCAAAGTAAATTGTTTATCCGGATAAACTATAGCTAACGGAATACCCGGCAAACCAGCGCCAGTACCAACGTCAAGCGTTTGATCACCCTCAAGAAATTGCCCAACAGCCAAACTATCCAAAATATGCTTAACAACTCTATCTCTAGGTGTTTTAATAGCAGTCAAATTATAAACTTTGTTCCATTTTTCTAAAAGAGCCAAAAACTGTTTCAGCTTTTCAATATCGCCCTGCAGCAAAGTATTCCCCAAATATCGTTTCAATAACGGCAATGTATCATTATTTTTCATAATCCTGTGCTTTATCCTCAAAATTGGAATGGAATACTGTTTTTAGCAGACAAAAAGTCGGAATTCAATACTATTTTTTAGCATGGTTCAAAACAGGGTTACACTTTTTACATAATAAAATTGGCTGTAAGCCTTATGTTTAAAGGGGTTGGTGGTAATTTCAATCTGCAAAAGTATTACCCTGTGTCCAAAATCCACCATTTAAAATTCCAGCCGAGCGATTTAGTATATTTCCCGCA
>CBDVDN010000170.1:0-3432 GCA_965372775.1 uncultured Gammaproteobacteria bacterium | reverse complement strand
GAAGTATTAGAAAAAATCCGTAATGAAGGAAAGACTATTCCCGTCCTGATCTTAACAGCACGTGAAACTATTGAAGATCGTGTTAAAGGTTTAGATCTTGGCGCAGATGATTATTTGATTAAACCTTTTGATTTAGATGAATTATGCGCTCGAGTAAGAGCTTTGCATCGACGTTTTAATGCGCGCGCTGAAAACTTAATTCGTCATGGTGATATTGTCATAAATCCAGCAGCATATATTGTTACGTATAAAGACGAACATGTAAATATGACACGTCGAGAATTCTCTTTATTACAAAAATTAGTAGAAAATGCTGGGCGCGTTTTATCTCGTGATTCATTGGCTCAAACTATTTATGGCTGGGAAGATGATGTTGATAGTAATGCGATAGAAGTTCATATTCATAATTTAAGGAAAAAATTCGGTTCCAAGTTTATAAAAACTATTCGCGGTATCGGGTATATGATAGTAAAAAACAGATGAATTCATCAATAAGACGATTTTTATTATTTAATTTAGTATTAAGCATTACGCTTATTTTATCTCTATTAATGGTAGGCGGTTATTTTTTAAATAATCAAAGTATTCGCGATCACCTTAACACGCATTTAATGGAAGCCTATCATTTTCTTAATGTTTCTTTAAAAGCATCAAATATGGATGTTAATTATATAAAAAGACTTCAAACGTTAATTGATAAAAACTCAAAATACAAAAAAATAATAGAAGATAACATACAATTCCAAATATGGAATTCAAAAGGCAATGTAATTTTACATTCCCCAAAAATACCAAATTCCTTTCCACACATGAAAAAGAGCGGATTCAGAAATAATAAAATTGATGATACCACTTGGCGAATCTATACAAAATACAATAAGCAGCTTGGCATAACAATATCGGTTGCCAAGTCATATGATTTTGAACGGCAATTAATTACTCAAATAGGGTTTAATAATCTATTATTAATATTTTTGACATATCCTCTACTAGGATTACTGATTTGGTTAACTGTCACGAGCAGTCTGCGCAGTATAAAAAAAGTCACACAAACGCTTTCAAAGCGAGCTGTAACAGATTTTGAACCCATAAATGTTAAAAATATTCCGATAGAAATTCAGCCATTAACTGAATCACTTAACCACTTGTTTTTTAGGTTAAGACAAGCTTTTGATCGCAATAAAAATTTTGCTTCGGATGCAGCACACGAACTTCGTACACCTTTAGCAGCATTGAAAACACAAACACAAGTCGCTTTGTTAGCTGAAACAGAAAAAGAACGAAAAACAGCGCTTCAAAATCTTTTATTAGGTGTTAATCGATCGATTCATGTTGTACAGCAATTATTAACTTTAAGTCGTTTAGGAGTAGAAGATACTGTAAATGATTTATATCCATTAGATTTATCAAAAGTTTCGGCTGAAGTATTAGCGCAATTAGTACCACTTGCTTTGGAAAAAAACATAGAAATTGAACTCTTTAAACCAAAAGAATTAAAAAAGATTTATGCTAATGAGACCTCTCTGGGTATTTTAATTCGTAATTTGGTTGATAATGCTATTCGTTATACTCCGGACGGTAGCAGTATTGAAGTTAGAATCGTTAATGAATCAGATAAAGTCCTTCTACGCGTGATTGATAATGGCCCTGGAATTTCTCCAGAATTACGCACCCGCGTATTTGAACGATTTTATCGTATACTCGGAACAAAAACTTCTGGTAGCGGATTAGGACTTGCAATCGTTCAGCAAATAGCAGAATTACATAATGCTAAAATCAAGCTGGACACCTCAAGATCCGGAAAAGGTTTAGTCGTAGAAGTTGCTTTTCCGGTTAGTCAAAATAATTCGCATTAAATCGAGCGACCGCAAGGATCGCACCCTCAATGATTATTTTATTCTTCTCCAAGATTGCCAACCGCTTTTCAATAAATAAGGCTTAGTTTTACAAATTTCTCTTGGAACAAACGGCAACGCTACAGTCTCTTGTAATATTGTAATGCTTGCGTGCTTTTGTTTTTTCTGCGCACGTACTGTTATACGCCAATATTTAACTCCTAGATGGCGATTAAGCTCCGCACATACATCTGTTTGTAAAGGCTCAAAATAATAATCATAGTTTCCTTCAGCAAAGCTGCCATGACAAGCTGCTGATGGACGACAAGAAACGTGTCCATTTTGCAAAGCTTTATATGCGGCTTGCAATCCGGCATGTCCTGTTTGAAAGTTCTGTAATACTGCTCTATGATTTGCGCTTATTCGTAAAAGCAGCTCGCTGGTTTGTTGGCTCATTACAACTAAAAGCGAAATAAGACTAGAAAATAACAGCACTGTAATCAATACCATTCCGTTTTGTTTCATAACATGTGTCCCCTCTTAGGTTGGGTCAATCGTCCCGCCCCTAACTGACTTGTTGTAAGATTTTCCGAAATTTAATGTTGAAAGAAATTAAGTCAGTTAGGGGCGGGGCGATTGACCCAACAAATTATTCTAATTCCTATAAATATGTTCTCGTAATGGAATAAGGAATTGGAAAGTTTTATGCATATTTTTACCTGAAACTAACATTAGCTTAATTTGCAGTGCGTAAACATTCGTCCAACTATCTATTGACTTCGACGGCTCATATTTCAACATTCCATTTTTATTTAATAAACAAGAAACTTTTAAGCTAATTATATTAGAGATCAACTCCGATTTTCTACCCCTTTCATTCATTTCATATAGTGCATAAATAACCTTTCCAAAAGGATTTTTCCGCGTTGTTTTTCCAACAAAAAAGACAGAAGTTTTAAGCTGACCTACTTCTGCATGCGCATTAAATGATTCAATGATTTTTTCTGTTGTGATTAAACGCTGATATCGTCTTGATGGATATCGTGATGCTTTTTTCAGATGTGCTAAAACAACATGTTTGCAATCGGCAATGACAACATCCGTATTTTTTTTAAATTTTGGATTTAAACTTACAAATATTGAATTGCTATCCCCTAAAGTTTCTAATAGCCACCCTGTCATACTCGCCATATATCGAACAAGGATAACATCTGTATTTTTTTTAGGTGATATTTTTAAATATATTGGCAATGAAGGAAGTCTTTGATTGTCTTCTTCAAAAAAAACTTTAATATCATGATTAAATGTTAATTGATTAATAAGGCTAACACCTCTATTTGTAACGGGCAAATTATCGGATAATTTTCTACAACCGATTAATCCAGCTGATTCAATATTTTCTCGTAAAATATGTGCAGCAAAAATTGCATTCTCTTGAATTTCTGCTAAGGCTATTTCTAGTCTGGACGTTTTTTTATATTCTACAAATAATTCTGTTATTACTGTTATGCAAATCAGTCCGATAACAATACCGCAAAGTAATTCAATTAAATAAAAAACTTTTTTTTCTTTAATTCTGATATCATTAATTATATAC
>CBDVDN010000169.1:0-3437 GCA_965372775.1 uncultured Gammaproteobacteria bacterium | reverse complement strand
AATTTGTTCCGCTATTTTTATTTCCGTATTATGGATGTTCACATAAATAGGCAGTGAAAAAATTTTCCTCTGCTGAACGGAGATTTAGACAGACTATTTCTTGCCGGCATTATAGTGATCGAGGTTTTACAGTTGTTGTTGATCGAGAACAAGAAAAAATTTTAATTTCATTTAATAAGAATTATGCACATGAAAAACATAGCGAATGGTTAAAGGACGTTATTAACAAAACAGAAGATGCTGGTTTGAATCCACAGCCGTATTGGGGTTTTAAAGATTTGTATCACAAGGCTGGAACGAAGTTGCATAATTGTTTTTTTGTTTTAGCGGATAGAAAAATTGAGGATGGGACTGAATTTTTTCAGTATCAAAAAATATGGCTGCTTTCAAATTTTTGGCTAAATGTATTTATAAAAGCTATTGAGTCTGGAGATATTTTAGTGGATTTTGATGCAAGGACTGGACATAACCATGGCACAAAGTTTAGATTTAGGAATAATCGATTGCCGGAATTATACGATAATGTTTTAGAAATTGAGTAATTTTATTTGAGAGGAAAGTTCTATGAGTGATAAAAAACAAAGAGATGATGCTCATAAGTCTAGCGGTGGGCATCACAAAGATCTAAATGAAAAAAAATTGGCTTCTGAAAAGGAAAAATTCTCTTTGGAAGATGTTTTAAAAAAAGGCGGTACGCCGTCGAAAAAAAAGCCAGAACATGAGCCGAAAAAGCCTAAAGCAGAACTGCTCGAAAAGAAACCTCATAAGGCGGCAGCATCAAAAGAAGCTGAAGAATTACGGGATGCATTGGAAGCAAGTCAGGAATTGGTGCTGCGCATGCGGGCTGATATGGAAAATGTGCGTCATCGTGCGCAGTTAGATGTTCAAAAGGCACATAAATTTGGGGTGGAAAGTTTTGTTAAATCTTTGCTGCCGGTTGTCGATAGTTTAGAGCGGGCTTTGGAAAGCATTAGTGATGATGAAGCACACAAACATCAATTGGAAGGCGTAGAATTGACATTGAAAATGTTTTTGGATTCATTTGAAAAATCTGGAGTAAAACAAGTTAATCCGCTGCATGAACCGTTTAATCATGATTTTCACGAGGCTGTGACAGTACAGAAGAATCCGGAAGTTGATCCGAATACTGTGCTGACGGTTTTACAAAAGGGATATACGCTGAATGGGCGCTTAGTTAGACCGGCGATGGTGATTGTGTCTCAAATTTAATTTACATTAGTCTATTGAAAATCTAAAAAATTTCCCCATATATGTATCAAAGCACATATACATCGTGCTTTTTATTATTTTGGGAAATAATTTTACAAATAATTAATTTTTATGCGGAGATTAACTTATGGCTGAACCAATTATTGGTATTGATTTAGGAACAACAAATTCTTGTGTTGCAATTATGGAAGGGGGTAAAGCGCACGTCATAGAAAATGCAGAAGGGCGGCGGACAACACCATCGATTGTTGCTTATACGGATGGGAAAGAAATTTTAGTTGGCGAGTCTGCTAAACGTCAGGCTGTTACGAATCCAGAAAATACTTTATTTGCTATTAAGCGTTTAATCGGACGTAAATTTACAGATGATGTTGTCAAGCGCGATATGGATATGGTGCCTTATAAAATCGTTAAGGCGGATAACGGAGATGCTTGGGTAGAAGCGCGAGGCGAAAAATTAGCAGCCCAGCAAATTTCTGCCGAAATACTTCGTAAGATGAAAAAAACAGCGGAAGACTATCTTGGCAAATCCGTTAGTACTGCAGTTATTACTGTGCCGGCTTATTTTAACGATTCACAGCGTCAAGCAACAAAAGACGCGGGCAAAATCGCTGGTCTTGATGTTAAACGTATTATTAACGAACCGACTGCTGCATCTTTAGCGTTTGGTTTAGACAAAAAACCGGGCGATTCGATCATTGCCGTTTATGACTTGGGCGGCGGAACATTTGATATTTCTATAATCGAAATCGCAGATGTTGATGGTGAGCATCAATTTGAAGTATTGGCGACAAATGGTGATACTTTCTTAGGCGGTGAGGATTTTGATAAAAAATTAATTGATTATTTGGTTGATGAATTCAAAAAAGATTCTGGTATTGATTTGCGTAACGATCCTTTAGCGCTACAGCGATTAAAAGAATCCGCAGAAAAAGCTAAGATTGAACTCTCTTCCTCTCAGCAAACGGATGTTAATTTGCCTTATATCACCGCAGATGCGTCTGGACCGAAGCACTTAAATATTAAGATCACTCGTGCTAAATTAGAATCTTTAGTGGAAGAGCTGATTAAACGGACGATAGAGCCTTGTAAAATCGCGTTAAAAGATTCTGGTAAAAATGTTTCTGATATTACAGAAATTATTTTGGTCGGTGGGCAATCTCGTATGCCAAAAGTGCAAGAAGCAGTAAAAGACTTTTTTAACAAGGATCCAAGAAAAGATGTTAATCCGGATGAAGCTGTTGCAATCGGTGCTGCTATTCAAGGTGCTGTATTGTCCGGTGAAGTTAAAGACGTTTTATTATTGGATGTAACGCCGCTGTCATTAGGTATTGAAACTTTAGGCGGCGTGATGACTAAATTAATAGAAAAAAACACAACGATTCCGACTAAGACGAGTCAAGTGTTTTCAACGGCAGATGATAATCAAACGACTGTAACGATTCATGTTTTGCAGGGTGAGCGTGAAATGGCTTCGACTAATAAGTCGTTAGGGCGATTTGACTTAGCGGGCATTCCGCCGGCTATGCGTGGTGTGCCTCAGGTTGAAGTAACGTTTGATATTGATGCAAATGGTATTTTAAATGTTTCGGCTAAGGATAAAGCAACGGGTAAAGCGCAGTCTATTATCATTAAAGCGTCAAGTGGTTTATCGGATGAGGAAGTCGAAAAAATGGTTAAAGACGCAGAAGTTCATGCGGAAGATGACAAAAAATTCCATGAATTAACGACTTCGCGCAATGAAGCGGATGCTTTAATTCATGCGACTGAAAAAGCCATGAAGGAGTCTGGAGATTCTGTAACGGCAGAGGAAAAAACTGCTATTGAAAAAGGCATTGAAGAGCTAAAAGAAGCAATAAAAGGCAAAGACAAGGAAGCGATCGATCAGAAAAAACAAGCATTGACAGAAGCTTCTTCAAAAATGGCAGAGCGGCTATATGCTCAAAAAGCGCAGCAAGAGCAACAGCAGCAGCAACCTGAAGCTGGTAAAGCGGAATCTGAAAAACCGGCTGATGCAGAGGTTGTAGATGCTGAGTTTGAGGAAGTTAAGGAAGAAGATAAAGAAGAGAAATCAAAAGACTAAGTAATCAGGTATTATACCTTATGTGGGCATAGGTTTCTGAAGTTTTATGTAGTTTGGGCGACCCCAAGGGTCGCCCCTACGAAAATTATGTGTAGGGGCGATCCTTGCGGTCGCCTATTGGTTT